>CALCDS010000211.1 GCA_937900065.1 uncultured Clostridiaceae bacterium
ATAAGTTCTAGGGCTTATTGCTTTCGCTTATCAAGAACTTTTGCAACTCACTGCGTTCAAACAAGCAAAAGTTCTAGGATTCACTTCGGCAATTTCGCCAAGAACTTAGCAAAAGCGCTCACATTGCTCATTTGGATTGTTCAAAAAATCAACATCATACTTTAACATAGCCAATATAAAAAGGCTATGCATGACAATATAATTTACATAAGTTAAAGCGAAGGGTATTATCATACCCGACGCGAGCAAAATGATAATGTATTTTTGAAGCAATATTAGAGGGATGGGGCTGAAAACCTGGGGTTTTGCAAAAAAATATTGCTCGGCTTGAAAATAAAGAATTTGAAAAGGAAAGATTTAACCCATGAATATATAATATTACAACTAAATTAAAAGTCTATAATATTATTTTATCTTTTACATAATATTTGCAGAACTTTGCATTATAATAACTTGTTACAAACTCTATAGGAACATGGTCCTGGTTGTATGTAATCCTTTCACGATAAAAAACCGGAGAATTATCTTCAAGATCAAGATATCTGCATGTGATCTTGTCAGCAATGATCGCCTCTATAGTTTCGTCACAATAAGAAAATATTTGGCCCATACATTCTAAAACTTTTTGAATTGAAGTCCTTGAATTAAAGTGTATTGTTGTCAAATCAACAGGCAGCCAAGGAACCAAATGAGATATTGAACGGGTGATTTTAGCATTATCAACCTTTCTAACCCTCTCAATGCAATAAACAAAAGTATCGTCCTTAGAAAGCTTAAGAACCGATGCTACTTTTTTAGTTGGAGCAATCTTTTCGATCCTTATTATCTGCGAAGTAACTTTTTGGCCTTCCTTTTTAAGGTCTTCCGTAAAATCCAATAGGTTCCACCATAGTTTACCCTTTGCCCTGTTTTGCACAATGGAATTGCTGCCTTGTGAACGGTGTATATATCCATTGGTTTCAAGCATATCCAAGGCTTTCCTTACAGTGATTCTGCTCACTTTAAACATTTGCTGCAATTCATTTTCCGAGTAGAATACATCGCCTTCTTTAAATCTATCTCTTTCAATCAATTCCTTCAATATCAAATATAACTGATAATACAGTGATAAGGAAGAAGATCTGTCAATCTGCGGCATCTTAAACATGGTTTGCTTCCCACCCTCCGTTTATAACATTGCAAAAACAATAGCCTAAATTTTCTCATAAATATATAAATATTATAATAACTAATTCTCTTAAATACAACTTTCAGCTATTAAACACTAGACAATATCATGTTATCTTATTTATGGAATACTTTCCTATAACCCTTTCGCATTTGCTGACTCCAATGAATACATCTTTATCTATCTGTCTGATTTGGTTTATTATATCGTTGGATTCATACTCGTTTATTATCATGAACAGAATAGTCCTTGATGAATTAGAATATGATCCTTCGGCTTTTATTTTAGTGATCCCATGTTTGGATATAAGGAGCAATTTACTGACAATGGAATCCGGTTTATCCGTAATAATGGTCAGGCTTACCAACTTCTGCCTTGAATGGACGCTATTGATGATCACTGTTGTTACAAATTGAAAGATAATAGAATAAAGGGCCAGGTCCCATTCTATAAAAGCTCCGGAGACGGCAAGCATGATGCAATTGGCATACATAATGTAGCTAAATATAGGAGTATTTTTCTTATTCATAACATAAACTGCAATAAAATCCGTACCGCCCGTGGAAGCACCTGCTGAAAGGGCGAGGACTGAAGAAATACCGCAAAGTATTCCTCCATAAAGAGTCAACAACATAGTGTCTTTGCTGATCAAATACATAGGCATAACCTGGCTTATAACCGTTGATAAAGAATACTGGATTATACTTAGGATAGCAAACCTTTTTCCAATAAACTTAAAGACAATCAAGGTTGTGATCACCTGCAGGACCAAATACAGGCTCATAAAATTAATCGAGAACCCAATATATTCCTTTAATAGCAGTGAAATCAGCTGGGACATTCCGCTAAATCCGGCAGGCAGAAGCCTTATGGGAGTAACAAAAAGTTTAATCGACATTGCATAAAAAATCGAGCTTAGTATTACTTTAATTAAGGACTTAAAATTTTCTTTTGTCAGCATCAGATTTCCTCCGCTATACCTGTAATCCTCTTGATTATTAAATCCAAGTCGCCTTTTGATGTTAAGGGTCTAGGATCGAAATCCAAATAGCCCAGATTAACCAGATAATCTCTTGCAAATATTGCAGGATTGCCCTGATGGAGTTCCATATTGACTTGACCGGCGCTTTTCCCAAATGATACGGGATCAAATTTCAATCTTGCCCTAAATATTTCTCTGCCTGCCTCATCTTGTACTAATGTCGCAGTTATCCCATCAATATTGTTGGCACTTTGTATGAAATCTTTAATATCATCCGCAGTTACATTTATGGATTTTTTAGCACTGATATATTCTTCGACAGCAGCTACAAGTCCGAATATATTTTCCTTTCCTATCTTCATTGAGCGTCCGATTCCATAATATTGTAATCTCATATTATTCGCATACTCACTCGATCTGCACAGAACAAACCCTGAACTCGGGCCGCATAAGGCTTTTGAACCGCTATAGGTCACAAAAGTTGCGCCCATGTCATAATACTTATGCATATCCTCTTCAGCAGCAGCATCAACTAAGATAGGTATATTGAATTCATTTGCCAAATCTATCATGTCTTTCAAACTCACCATATTTTTTTGGACACAATGATGGCTCTTGACATACATCAGCGCCAAGGTGTTTTCATTGATGCATTCTCTTACATCGTCTTTGGTGACCTGATTGACGCTTCCTGCTTCGACCACTTTTCCGCCTGCAAGCTCAATCACAGTATGAATGGGTACTCCATAATTGATATTATGTCCTTTAGGCAATATTACATTGTTTCTTAAAATATCATTTCGCATTATCGATAAATCTGCAACCATTTTCTTGGAATCTTTGCATATCAAAGAAGCAATTGTAAATGATATTGCCGACGTTGCACTCGAAGTAACAACGCAGTCTGCAGCTCCCAATAATTTTGCAATTTCCTCCCCTGCCTTTTTATACAATTCATCCATAATGAAATAATGGTCTGAGGCATATTTCATCATTGACTGTACATATTCACTCTGAACTGAAACACCGAGTTTTGTCATCCTCCCGGATGCATTTATAACCTTTGTCATAGAATCTATAAAATCACTCTGCATTGTTTATCCCCTACTTTATATACAAGTTTTCATAACGGATGCACTTTAAGATCAGGCTGAAAAAACCTTTCTTAAAATAATTGCAAACATCGAATGATTTTCGATGTTTGCAATTGTCTATAACTATTTACATAACCTTACCGCATTGTTTAACAATCAACTCTTTATAGGCATCATCGATTTTCTTAGTAACAGGTCCTCTCTTCCCGTCGCCTATTACCTTATCGCCTATCTTTATTACTGGGCAGCATTCAGTCTTTGTATCACTGACAATGACTTCATCCGCATTTAATAATTCATCTTTTGTAAACTTTCTCTCTTCAAAAGGCATTTTGCGTTCTTTTAGTATTTGAAGTATAAGCATTTTGGTTATCCCCGGCAGAATCTCAGGTCCATCCGGGTGGGTTATCACTTTTCCATCCTTGACAATCAGCACATTGCCGGCTCTTTCTTCAGTGATATATTCACCCTTGTATAATATCGCTTTATTAGCGCCGTATTTATGTGCTTCGGCAATAGCCATGCAGTTTGGCAACAAGTTTAAAGATTTAACGTTGCATAAAGCCCATCTAAGATCAGGGTATAGTATAGCTTTAACACCACTTTCAATCCGCTCATTATTTCTATAATAATGAGTAGTAAATCCTGAAATAACCGCTTTTTGGTCTTTAAATTCCGGATAGAGATGGTTCCTTACTATTCCGTCCCCCCTGGTGATCTGGAGGTATACGTTTCCACTGTCCAAATCATTAGCCTTTATTAACTGCTCACAGAAACCTTTTATCTCATCTCTGGTATACCCAAGGTTAAGATCAATCAGTTTTGCACTGTTTTCAAGCCTGTCTAAGTGTTCCTTAAGAGCGAATAATTTACCATTATAAACCCTTACATATTCGTAAATACCATCACCGAATTGATATCCCCTGTCATTAATATCAATTTTTATACCGTCATAATCCACTAAATTACCTTTCCACAAATATTTCATACTATCTTTCCCTCCAAATTCATGTATTTATTGCTGCATCTTTATAAAATGCCTGTAACAGATCCTATCAAAGAAATAACAACGACAGCAAGTAATATCTTATTGAAATTTTGACCCTTCTTTATCATGTATAAATAAATCGCAAATACGGCAGCTAGCGGTAATATTCCAGGCACAATGCTGTCTAGAAGTTTTTGAAGTGCAAATTCAGAGCCGCTGACATTTATCTTCAAAGGCGATGAAATGGTGACATAATTAGCTGATAATGCTCCCATCATCATAAGTCCCACTGTGTCGGCAGCAAAAATCACAGATTGCATTTTGCCGTTCTTCATAAGTTGGGTAATAGCATCCCTTCCAAGCCTGAACCCTCTATGAGTTAAATAATACATTAAAATATAGGTGGTCACAGGATAAATGATCAGTGGAAGGATGCCTCCCAATGGGCTGCCCTGTTTTGCCAGCGGTAGGAACAATGCAATCAATATAGGCATATAAGCTGCCCAAATTATTGAGTCACCGATAGCGGCGATAGGCCCCATCAATCCGGTCTTTAAACTGGTAATAGCATCGCTTGGTACGTTTTCGCCATTTGCTTTTTGCTGTTCCATTCCAAGCACAATACCTAAAATAAGTCCACCCGGGATAGAATCAGTATTATAAAATTGCAGATGCCTTTTTAAAGCTTTCACAAGCTCGTCTTTTTTAGTATATAATTTTTCAAGAGCCGGGCACATAGAGGCGCAAAATACTAATGCCTGCAGTCTCTCATAGGAGTTGGACATTTCTGCTCCAATATACAATCTATTGAAGCATTTGTTTATATCTTTTTTGGTCAAAGTATATTTTTGTGTGTTATTGGTATCTTTAGCTTCCAAATTTTTATTTTCAGCAGACATTATGAAACTACCCCCTTCTTATTGGACATAAACACGGTTAGCAGAGCAACAATACATACTGCAAAAATTGCAACGCCCATGATGCTTATATTAGCGTACTTAACTATAAAGAATCCAATAATAAAGAACGGAATCAATTCTTTCTTGCCTATAACCGTCAATGTTATTGCAAATCCCAATGCTGGAAGAATGCCTCCCATTATTTCAAAAGAATGGAGAAGCCAGGTTGGAATCATGACCAAAATCTGTTTTGCTAAACCGACTCCAAAATAATTAATAATAAATACTATCGGGAAGCGGATGATAAATCCTGCTATTGCAGGCAATATATAGGCGCAGATAAATATACCTCTCGTATTTCCCTGTTCAGCATATTTATCGGCTCTATGAACCCAAAAAGTATTGGTTGTCCTTCTTAATTGATCAACAAAAACACCAATAAGTCCAAAAGGAACTGCCAAAGCGATAGCAACTTGCGGGCTCATTCCGGATAAAACTCCAATCGGAACTGCAATGCAGCCTGCTAAAGCCGGATCATTTGGAACATTGCCACCTGGAGTTGAAGTAACACCAAGGTATACCAGCTGCAGCTCTCCTCCAATAATCATGGCTTCCTTCATATGACCTGTTAAAAGTCCAACGAACACCCCAATCACTACAGGCTGAAGCAACATACTGGAAAATGTGTAGCCGCAACGCAAACGACAGAACCAATAGTATATACCCATCAAAATTGCAACTAGCAATATGTTATTCATAGCATATTTTTCCTCCTAGTCCTTGAATTTTTTAACTATTTCTTTGAACCCTACAGGATTATCTTCAGGAATTGTTTGAAATGTAATATCAACTTTTTTGCTGTCTAATTCCTTTAACATTTCCATGTCGCGATTATCCAATGTTATATTTTGGAACACAGCCTTTCGATTCGGGCCTCCGCCTAGTCCTCCGATTTGAACGGACTTTAAATCCAATCCGGAATCATACGCTGTCTTGAGTGTCTCAACATTTGGAAAAAGCAATAATATTTTTCCGCTGCCCATCTTGTCCTGTTTCCAATTGCCGACAGCGTCCTCTTCGCTGAAACATGTAATACCCATTCCCGGAGGAGCCGACATTTCATAAATTGATAAAAGAAATGGATCGTTTACCAAAGTATTGCTCACAATCACAATCCTGTTAGCCTGCGATTGATTTACCCATTTTGTTACTACTTGTCCATGTACTAAACGACTATCTACTCTGCATAAAACGATTTCAGCCATTATTTTCACTTCCTTTTAAGCCCATTTTCTTTTTGACATCAAATATAGAATTCTTTGTGGTCTTTAAAAGATTTTCAACATCTAAACCTCCGTCGAACAATATGCGAGAACAAGCCTCAATGAGCAATGGACTATTAAGCCCTGTAATGATATCAATGTCTTTGTCCTTTACAACCACTGAAGCGACTGTAGTAGGAGTCCCGCCGAATACATCGGTCATAATCACATATTGGCCATCTGGTTTACTAATGAATTCACTTACTGCATTCTTATAGTCATCAAATGACAGCTCCGGAGTCAGTGGAATTTCGTATACAAAATCCACCTTTCCTAAAATCATCTCTACGCTTTTAAGCAATGATTTGCCCCAACCATAATGTGTCAACAACAGAATTTTATTAACCACTTTTACCTCCTAATAATAAAGTAGATCTACTTGAAAGCGCTCTCATATTCTATTTTAGCATCTTGTTATAATAAGTCAATATATTTATTAACTCTTCTGATAATTTATTAAATACTCACTTTATAGAATTTTACTGATTTGATATATCTTCTGCAAAATTTTTAAATAATTTCGCATATATTAAGAAATGCTGTCCCTCTTTTTATCAAATTGCTCTATTAATTGATATTCCTACTTCTATCCATATTTGTAATCGCTGTAAATCAAATAAAATCAATTCATATATTCACTATAAAATCTATAACGTTATATCCATCTTAAAATCTAATACTAGAAAAGCGATAAGCCTAATAACAGGATTGATGCATATTGAAAAATATAGAAATAGTCATACAACTTGTTATGTCAAGAATTCCTCTCACCTGCAAATTTGAGCTTATTATAGTATAAAAATAAGCAGCTCGGAATTTGAGCTGCTCTTATAAAACATATCATGCTTTTTGGCTATGTTAAAGTATAATGTTGGTTCTGAGCATCCTGTTCGCCTGTTCGCACTTGGATTGCTCAAAAAATCAACATATTTGTTAAACAGAGCCTAATTTTTTAAACCGATGCCTGTATGAAAAGTATCCAAGCGCCAAGTTTTATCTTGATGCTGTCAATGGGGTATCGAGGCCTTCAAACT
>CALCDS010000212.1 GCA_937900065.1 uncultured Clostridiaceae bacterium
AATCACATTTATAATTATTAATATGACATTATCACAGTATAGCAACATATGCTGGCATAAAACTTCTAAAATCTCATAAACTATGGTAAAATTATTAATATATCTGTAGTTGAGCTATTCAATTAAACAGAGCTTTATTATTTAACACTTTAACATAGACAAAAAATTTACTATATTAAATTTCATAATTGATATGAGGGATTTAGATGATACGTGAATATGAAAAAATGAATGAAGTTGAGAAACTTCATTCATTTAATCCCTTGTATACTCTCCTTAAGGTGCTTATAGCAGCCATCTAGAGAATAAATGTATATGCATATAGAACTTCATATTTTTATTTTATATCCATCTATACCCTATGCCCCAAACTGTTTCAATATGTGTCGGCTTTGATGGGCTGTCCTCTATCTTTTCTCTTATTCTCCTTATATTTACATCCACTATTTTTGTATCTCCAAAATACTCATAGCCCCAAACTATATTTAAAAGCTCGTTCCTGGTGAAGGCCTTGTTCTTATTTTCCATAAAAGTTTTCACAAGCAGATATTCCTTTGGAGTTAAATCGACCTGCACGTCATTTTTATAAACCTTCATAGAAAAACAATCTAATTTTATATCTCCCAATACCAATACATCATTGTCCCCTGGTGCTCCCTTAGTAATTCTCCTTAAAAGAGCCTTTGTCCTGGCAATAAGTTCAAGTGGATTGAAAGGTTTCACTATGTAATCGTCCGCGCCAAATTCAAGTCCCATTATTTTATCCATATCCTGTGCCTTTGCCGTAAGCATTATAATACCTATATAAGGAAACTCACTTCTCAATAATTCACATGTTTTGAATCCATCTATTCCGGGAAGCATTAAATCCAGTATGACTATATCTATGTTTTCTTTCTTGGCCTTTTCTATTCCTTCTTCTCCAGAAGCAGCTTCTACAACATAAAAAGCATTTCTTTGGAAGTTTATTTTTATAAACTTCCTTATAGAATCCTCATCCTCTATTAAAAGTATCCTGTTGCCCATATTTCACGCCTCCTAATATATAGTATCAACTTTAACTACAGACCTATAATTGGCAAAATTTAAAATTAAGGCTCTGTTAAAGCATGATGTTGATTTTGATCATCCTGCTCACTTGGATTGCTCAAGAAATCAACGATTTTTGGTCATGTATTAGTTTATATCCGGAATTTGAGCACTACATTTATATATTAAGCCTAACATTTCATAAAACACAAATGGTTACAAGATGGTTACAACTTGTTATGGTGCGTAAATAGAAGATTCTTTTATGATATAATACAAGCGTAAATCATGTTAATAATTTTAATCATACTGATGCAAAATTCAGAGGTGATCATTTGAAAGGAATAACCAGAAGATTGGTTTTAAGTTATTTTTTAATCATATTTATTACTGTCGCAGCTTTAGAGATCTTTCTTATCACTGCACTAAACAAATATTACTACAGCAACATGCAAAATCTAATAACTAATCAGATCACGGCTGCTGCTGATTTTTATAATAATTATTTTTCTTCCTCAAGCCTTGAAAAAAACGTTCAGGATAATGCTGATATCTTTTGGAAAAACACAAATGCAGAGGTTCAAATAATAAATAAAAGCAACAAGCTGCTTATGGATTCAATAGGATACTTTACTGATGAATCGATAAATGATAGCGATGTAAATAAAGCTTTGCATGGAACATTGGGAGTTTATATAACAAATGATAGAAATAACATGTATAAGATGATGTATGTATCTTATCCTCTAAAATCAATGGGACAAATCGAGGGAGTTTTGCGCTTTGCAGTTTCCCTTTCCGATGTGGACAACACCATCAAAAGAGTAACTAATATTTTCCTTTTGATAGGAGGCCTGGTTATTATAATATCAGGAATGATCGGGATTTTTCTTTCAAACTCTATTGTTAAGCCTATAAAAAAGGTTACTGTTGCCGCTAAAAAAATTGCTTCCGGCAGATTTAATGAAAAACTCGACATACAAAGAAATGACGAAATTGGAGAACTCTCCTCCACTTTTAATTTTATGGCAGAGCAGATACTAAAAAATGATAGACTTAAAAATGAATTCATAGCATCGGTTTCTCATGAGCTTAGGACTCCCCTAACATCCATAAAGGGATGGGCAGCTACTATTAAGGCAGGTAATTTAGAAGATAAAGCGGAAATTTTGGACGGGCTTGATATAATCGAAAAAGAAAGCGATAGGCTTACTTTGCTCGTAGAAGATCTTTTGGACTTTTCAAAGCTTATATCCGGAAAAGTAACTTTAGCCAAGGATTATATTGATATTACAAACAATATAAGATACATAGAAAAACACTTTATACCTAGGGCTAACAGGCAAAAAATACACTTCAATGTTAAAATTGAGAAAAATTTACCTCTTTTGTATGCGGATTCGAATAGAATCAATCAAGTTATCATCAATGTACTTGATAATTCCTTTAAGTTTACAGATGAAAATGGCCTTGTAGAACTTTCAAGCTATAGAAAAGGAAATAATGTGGTCATAAAAGTTGAAGATAACGGCATCGGCATTCCTAAGGAAGATCTTCCTTTTGTCATGGATAAGTTTTTTAAAGGCAAAAGCAATCTGTCTAAAACAGGACTTGGCTTGTCTATAAGCAAGGAAATAGTAAACTTGCACAATGGACATATTGAAATATTCAGTGAGCTTGGAAAAGGGACTCAAGTATATATAAGCTTGCCTGCAGAGGATGGTGAGATGATTTGAAAAGACTATACCTGTTTTTTATCATGATTATCTTATGCCTGTCCTTTGCATTATATAAAAATGCAACTCTTCCTCTTGCTCCAAAACTCGAAGCAAGAACTCTGCAAACTCCCCCCCTTTTTGGCGACTGGTATCTTGACAAGTATGTGACTTTAAAAGATAAAAGCAGTTATAATAATGAACCTGATAAATATTTAGGCAAAATTGCTCATTTTAGTAAGGAAGGCGTGTTTTTTAACAATGAAGGGATTGCTGATCCAAGTTTTAAAGTAAAGCTGGTAAATTCAAAGGATTATTTTTGGGATAATTATAAAATAAAGGCAAATATGATAGGAATTGATGAAGATTATATACAGGTAATCACTGTGAGTTCTAAAGAGCATTTTTTTGATGAATATTTAAAAATAGATGAAACACATGCAGCCAAATATTATGAAGGTCTTCTTCTATTTTTCACTAAAGGAAACTCAGATAAAGCAAAACATGTTCAGGAATCCATAGACTATACCAAATTAGCTTCTGAAAGGGAACAAGAGGCCAGAGCAAAATCCGGGCTTCTTCTTGGATTAAAGTGTAATAAATCTTACAGAACCATTTGGATAAGCCAGCTCAATAATAAATTCATGGATATTGCTCAAATAGATGATATTCTTCTTCCTAGAATCAGCGGATTTTGGAAAATATGGACTGACGGTACTTCACTTTGGGCTGCTCCAATCACAAACAGTACTGCCAAAAATTCCAATAATGATATTCGATATATAGGAAGATCGCAGGATATATCCATTTTATTTGCAGGGAATGACTTTATTTGTATCAATAATAAAACTGCCTTACAAGTTCTTCCTCTAGATAACTTGCAAAGCGATCCATTAGAGCTTTCTAAAATATTCGTCAGAGAAAAAGACAACAGTTCCATAGATGGTTTAAGCAATAGTGCTATAACTAAAGCCAAAGAATTTAGCGGAACCAACTGGGGATTATTCAGACGTGGAGGAAGATGGGTCTTAAGAGGCAGAAAAAAATCACCGGATAAAGATGGCTTCAAAGAGTTTGATATAGCTTATGCAGCGCCCAGGAGCCTGACTACCTATGATGACTTATATCCTTCCTTTAACACAATAAAGGCTAAAATTCCTGAAGCAGTCGATGCCTTTTCTTCTCCAAACAAAGACTTTGTAGTAGTTCTTACAGATAAGGAGCTTCTTGCATTGCCCATACAGGGAAGCTCACTTGGAGATGTAAAGCAGCGTATTGCATTGAAAAAGAATGAAACAGTAGTTATGGACAACTGGGCTACAGGACATTATGTAGATGAATGGTCAAAAATGATGAAACAATAATATATTTGTAACTATATTGTAATCTTTATATAACTTGTTTGAAACATCTCTTAATCCTTAATCTAGTATACTTTGAGTTAGAAGTCATAACTAAGTTTACAGTAAGGAACTAGGAGGAGATTTCTACATTGAATACTATACATAATCGTCCTTATATAAATGGATTAGATGGGCTTCGTGCCTTTGCAATTTTATCTGTGGTTTTTTATCACTTCAGTTTCAGCTGGGCTAAAGGGGGTTTCTTAGGAGTCGATATCTTTTTTGTCTTATCCGGTTATTTAGTAACCTCCAAGATTTTATTATCACAAGATGATTTCAAAGTAAAAACTTTTTGGAAAGGCCGTCTTCAGAGATTATTACCATCCGCTTATTTAATGATCATGTTCACTGTATTATGGGTAATGTTTTTTAACCACGGACTTTTAACAAACCTCTTGGGCGATGCAATATCTTCTATTTCATATACGGCTAACTGGTGGTTTATTTTTCATAAGCTTTCTTACTTTGATAGCTTTGGCTCTCCGTCCCCTTTAAAGCATATCTGGTTTTTGGCAGTACAAGAGCAATTTTATATCATATGGCCGTTTATACTTATGATGGGGCTAAAAATCACTAAAAAAACTGATAGGCTTTCAAGGATGATTTTTATCGGGTCTTTACTATCGGCAGCTTTAATGGGTATACTTTATAATCCTGCTACTGATCCAAGCCGTGTATATTATGG
Organism: uncultured Clostridiaceae bacterium; assembly: GCA_937900065.1. Lineage (GTDB taxonomy): Bacteria > Bacillota > Clostridia > Clostridiales > Oxobacteraceae > CALCDS01. Next base: position 4,833 of record CALCDS010000212.1, read on the forward strand.
TACCGATACCCGTGCTTTTGAATTATTGATAGGAAGCTTTTTAGCAGTCGTCTCGGCAAACAAGAATCCTATCACCAACAAAGTTCCTACAAAGCATAGAAATCTATTAAACCTTATAAGCATTATTGCTTTTTGCGTCTTTATTTTTAGTGTTATATTTATAGATGAATACAATGCTTTTTTATATAGAGGCGGATTATTTCTGTTCAGTTTAAACACGGCTTTACTTATAGCATGTATTTGTCATCCAAATGGAATTTTAAACCCTATACTTTCATGGAAACCTCTGCGCTGGATTGGTACAAGATCCTATGGAATATATCTTTGGCATTACCCTATCATGGTCTTAAGTACGCCTATTTATGAAATAGGAAATCCATCATATTTGCGTGTCTTTCTCCAGCTGGCCGTTACATGTATTATTGCAGAATTTTCGTATCGTTTTATAGAACAGCCCATACGAAAACTTGGTGTTCGAGGATACTGCGATTATTTAGCCGTTGATTTTTTTAAAAGGAAGTCCTTAACCTTGGTAAAAAAAACTTTAACCATAATTTCAGTTTTAGTGATTATGTCACTTGTCATTGGCATTACCAGTATGGCAAAAGTGGGATCGAAGTTTGAGAATGCAGAAACATTTTCATCCGGAATAAATACAGCTCAAATTTCCGAAAAAAAAGCTTCTAATATAAGTCCTAATGAAAAGGATATGAATGTATCTGCTGAAAATACCGAGCCGAGCTCTAATAAACACAGTGAAATGGATTCTGATGAGCCAAATCCTGTGACCCACAATAAAAATAATGAAGAAACTACACCGGCTGCGATCAAAGCTTATAAGGAAATATTGGCTATTGGAGATTCTATTATATTAGATACTAGCCCGATCCTCAATAAAAAATATGATAATATCATAGTTGACGGAAAAGTCGGAAGGCAAATGTCAGAAGCAATAACTTTAGCTTCCAAGTATGCTGCATTCAATGCTTCCGATAAAGCAGTCATTATTGAACTTGGAACAAACGGCTACTTTACAGACAAACAAATCGACGGACTGCTTGAATCTTTCTCAAAGGCCCGTATCTTTTTAATAAATACCCATGTGCCACGTCCCTGGGAAACCGAGGTCAACAAGACCTTGAAAGAGAAGGCAAAAGAGAGAAAAAATGTAACCTTGATTGACTGGTATTCTGCGGCTTCTAAACATCCTGAATATTTTGGACAAGATGGTGTACATTTAAATTCTAGGGGGGCCGAAGCTTTAGTAACCCTTATCAACGAGGGCTTAAACTCGTATTCGGCAGGTAAATAAGCTGAATCTCATTAATACTAATTTGCTCAATATATTTAGAGCAATTTTTTTTATAAATGATATGGTGATTCTCCCATGTTTTCTGATAAAATAGTTTTGTCAAAAGACTAAATCCAGAAAGAATTGAAGTTTAATATTTTTAGAACTTTTGCGGGAGGCATAATGTCTTGGATACTGCATCTTTGTTATGTGAATTTTTAAAGGAAACCGACATTTCACCATTTATATGGCGTTATTATATAAATAAATTTGAACCCGGGTCCAGTATGGATAATTTTCACAGCCATGAAGCTGTTGAAATCATATATGTGATAGATGGCCAAGGGTTTATGGAATTTCATAATAAGGCAGTAAGAATATTAAAAAATAATTGTCTTATTATTTCATCGGAAATGCCCCATAGATTTTATGTTGAAAATAATACAACTTGTACAATCGTAAACATACATTTTGATTATAATAATACGGTTTTGTCCCATAAAATTTATGACGATACAGGAGACAATTGCCATTTCTGTTTTTTCTCAGATGTAGTTTTTAATAAGGACGGATATATAAAACTTGTGGATTACCACAATATAGAGGAAATCATGAAAAAAACTGTATTTGAGCTTGACAGCAAACAGAAAGATAGCGATTTGCTTGTAAAGCTATATTTCTGCGAGCTCTTTATAATACTCTCCAGAATCATTGAAAAGGATAAAAACCTAAATTCGGATAATATAATGGAATACATATCGAGTACTCTGGATTTTATAAATGCCTCACTTGCCTGTGATTTGTCTCCGGAGATTATAGCAAATGAAGTTCATATAAGTTCAGACTATCTTGAACATATTTTTAAAAGCAATACAGGTTATCCGCTTATGGAATATGTCACTAAAGTAAGAATCGATAAAAGCATGGAGCTTTTAAAAAACACGCATAAAAAGATTACCGATATTGCAAATCAAATAGGCATACCTAATTCCCAGTATTTTAGCACCTTATTCAAAAAAGCAACCGGAATGACTCCAAGTGAATACAGGCGTAGAGAGCAGCTCACAAACAACAGCGATCCAAACATTTTTAAATGAATCGCAACGGTCATATGAAAGATATTCCCCAAGCTTTTTCTTATAATTAAACAAGAAACTAGCAGCTTAACTTAAACATGTTGTTTCTTTATGAATAAACCTGTTTATAAGGGGGTCTGTAAATGTTTACAAATAGGGAAAATGTCCTGCGAGCTTTAAGAAGGGACAATCCTGAAAAAGTACCTTTCGAATTTGTTCTCTGCCCTTTCCATGTCAAGGAATTTAAAAAGAGGACAGGCACTGAGGATTATATGAAATATTTCGGGTTTCCTTTCCGATATGTCGAGCCAAATCCTAGTATAAAAAAAATAGATTACTCGAAATACTATGACAATCTTCCTGCAAATGCCGAACCTCTCGCTTGGAACCCGGAATGGGGCATAATGGGCGTACAGGGCACGGTTGCACATTTTGAGCGGATGCTTCATCCAATGGCTAATTTCAAATCCATTGAAGAAATCAATGAATATCCTTTCCCTGACTTTATGGAGGATTACAGGTGGGAAGGCTTGAACAAAAAAGTAGATGCACTCATTAAAGACGACCTGATAGCAGTAGCTTTCATGCAAATGACCATATTTGAGATAGCATGGTACTTAAGAGGCATGGATAATTTCATGATAGATATGATGGTAAATAAACAGTTTGCAGAAGCACTTCTCGATAAAATCGTGGAAATCAGGCTTGTTATGGCCGAAAGATTTGCACAATCAGGCGTAGATATTCTCATGCTTGGTGATGATGTATCAACTCAGCTTGATATGATGATGAACCCAAAATTATGGAGGTCAATGATAAAACCAAGGCTGGCAAAAATAATCAAAAGGGCCAGTGACGTCAAGCCCGATATATTGATATTTTATCACGGCGACGGTAACCTGACAAAGATAATACCAGACCTTATCGATATCGGCGTGGATATATTAAATCCCGTACAGCCCGAATGCGTCGATCCAATTGAAGTAAAAAAGCTTTACGGCGACCGGCTTTCTTTCTGGGGGACCCTTGGGACCCAGACCACCCTTCCTTTTGGCACTCCAAAGGAAGTAAAAGCAAAATGTAAAA
>CALCDS010000213.1 GCA_937900065.1 uncultured Clostridiaceae bacterium
TGCCGCTATACATAATATAATGCCTTCCCTTGCGGTTGATATAAAATGCTCCCTCTATCGTGTGCCAGTCTCTCCCGTCATGAAAGCGGTCCTTCTCAAATATCTCTTCGTCAATAGTTGGAAATACAACCGGACGCGGATTTCCTTCCGGGGTCATCATATCAATCAGCCTGTCGCATAAAATTATCGTACCGGGCCTATGCCAATCGATCCCACAATAGTCATTTACAGAGTAAAAAAGATAATGCTCATTCTTTTCATTCTTGATAACGTGAGCGTCTATTGAAAAATTATCAAAAAGAGTTTTTTCATATTCAAATGGACCTTCAGGCCCTTTAGAGGTTGCTACCTTCATATGCTCGTTGTGGCTGTCGTCTTCTTCAACTTTTATAGAGGAATAATACATATAAAATACTCCATTTTCGTATATGACCGCTGGAGCCCAGTAATCCTTGTTTTCATCATCTTTTAGAGCATACCCGAGATGCTGCCAGCTTATCAAATCCTTTGAATGGAGTATAGGCACTCCATCTTTTCCGCTCGAATAACAGTAATACTCCCCGTTGTACTTCAGTACGAAAGGGTCTGGATTTAAATCCTGAAACCTTTTATCATAAGCATCAGCACTATTTATTTTTAAAGGGTTTATATATTGTTTTTGCCCTAATACCGGTATTTTATATTCAATCCTTTTTAAACTGTACATTTCAATTCTCCTATTATAAAATTATTCTTTGACAGATCCTGCTGTCAATCCCGATTGCAGATATTTCTGTCCAAATATATATATTATCATTGATGGCAGCGTCATAAGCATCAATGCTGCATAAAGCTGCGCAACCATCTCAGGTGTCTGGTTTTTCGCGGCCGTAAAATATTGGGCTGCAAGCGTCACCGTATACATGCTTTCTTTTCTTACAAACAACAGAGGTATCAAAAAATCATTCCATGAATATATGAACGTCAGCACAAGAACATTTATGACTGCAGGAATTCCAAGAGGCAACATCATAGTCGCATATATTCGAAAAGTTGAACACCCGTCTATAGTTGCAGCTTCAATTACGGAATCTGGTATGGAATCGAAATAATTTTTAATCACCATGAGCATGAACGGAGAATTAAAAGCCACCAAGGGCAATATTATTGAGCCATATGTATCCATCAAATGAAGGTTCTTGGCTGCAGAAAACATGGGGGTCATTACCGATGCAGGCGGTATTGCCAAACATGCGATCAATAAATAATACAATGCATTCTTAAAATGAAAATCAAGCTTTGAAAAAGCATATCCGGCAAGCGACGATATAAATGTGACGACAAAGGATGATGAAACAGCTATGAAAAAACTGTTGAAAAGCACTCTTGGATAATTAATTTTAGGATGTTTCAATACAGCAATATAGTTTGCTATTCCCTTTATCTTCAATGATTCTATAACAGATTGCATGATTGGATACAGCCAGATTATAAAAAATAGAATCAGAACAACCTCAATGATTATCTTTTCCGATCTTTTTAAATTAGAAAACATATCTTCACCTTCTACATGTCTTTTTGAGAAGACTCATAAAACTTTATCTGGATTATTGACATCACAAAAGCTATGATAAGTATTATAATGCCGATAGCGGCTCCTGAACCTGCTTTATATTCCTCAATGGTTCTCTTGTAAAGAAAAGTCGTTATAAACTCTGTTGACCGCCCAGGCCCTCCTCCTGTAAGCATTACAACAATATCAAATGTTTTCAGCGAGCCTACTATACCGAGCACAATTAAAGTGCTGGTCGTACCTTTTAGCATCGGTATCGTTATTTTAAACAGTGTATTGAAAAAACCCGCCCCATCTATCTTTGCAGACTCGAATACGTCATCAGGCAAGGCCAAGAGTCCTGAATAGTACATGACCATGCTGAATCCCATCCATTCAAAAACATTTACGATGATGACCGACATCAACGAATATTTAGGGTCACCAAGCCATGAAACAGCCAGAAAGTCAAGATGGAGCGCCCTCAACATGACGTTTAGATTTCCAAGATTATAATCCATCATTATTCTAAATATTGAAGCTATGATTATAGGCGCCATCACTACGGGCATGAAGAATATGGACTTGAATAAAGTATGTCCCCTAAGCTTTGCCCTTAAAAGCACAGCAAGCAGCAAACCCAACATAGCTTGTATGCCTACAGTAAATACGAAAAATATCAATGTATTAAAAAGTGATATATAGAACACCTTGTCTTCAAAAAGGTTTTTATAGTTTTCCAGGCCTATGAATTTTATCTCATCATTGATTCCATTCCATTCATAAAGGCTCGTATATGCCGTTGAGCCAATGCAATAGTATAAAAATAGTCCGGATAAAATTATAATGGGTAAAACATAAAGATATGGCACGATTTTTTTTGCGAGCTTATTTTTTGCAATCGACATTTCAATCCCCCGATTATGATAGATCACATATGAATTGGACAGATTGCTGAAGATGCTTCTGAAAAATCAGAAGCATCTTCAGCAGCATACAGCTTACCTTTTTATCTTCTCTGAAACTTTTTGAAGTTCTTCAAGCGCTTTATCGATCGGTTTTCCCGCAGCTACATCCTGTACTGCAACACCCAATGCATCTGACAATTCAGGATAATCAAGCTGCCTCTTATATTTTGATTCAGCCACTATCTTGTTGGCTGCATTTATAGCATCTTTTTCAGACTGGAATTTTACAGAATCAAGCGATACCGTAATTCCCTTTCTCGACGGGCTTCCCTGAACAGTCTCCGCCATGATCTGCTGTCCTTCATCCATTGCCATAAAGCTGAACAATTCCCATGCAGCATCCTTGTTCTTGCTGTCCTTGTTGATTGCAATAGCCGTATCGACGCCTGCGATCGCAACCGGATCATAAGGCCCTATCTTCGGTAGTATGAACATTCCGGTCTCATCATTTTCGATTTTAGTCCCGAACTTTTCTCCTGAAGGAGCTACGGTAAATGATACATGCCATGTCCCTGTCGGGAACATTGCGGCTTTTCTTGAATAGAAATATTGATCCCTTGCATCGGGATATGTTGCAACACCAAGTGCGCCCTTCTGGAATACATTATCGAACAACTTTTTAATCGCACCCATAGTATCTACAAATGTCTTATCGGTCCATGACAATTTCCCTGCTTCCGCTTCATAAACTTTTCCCGGACCGAACTGATTGCTTAAGGCTATAAAAAGATCATCACAATGCCATCCGTCTTTTCCTCCAAAAGCAACCGGAATGATTCCTTTTGCCGTAAGCTTCTTGTTTACGTCAAGCCATTCATCATAAGTCTTAGGCACATCCTTTATGCCTGCTTCATCAAATAGCGTCTTGTTATATATCACAAATTCCTGAGCTGTAAAGTTTATCGGCAGAGCAACAAGCGTACCGTCGCTTGCCAAAGTCTGTTTCGTAGCAGCCTCCGACAGTTTGCTTTCCCATCCGCTTCCCCATTTGGAATCCGCCAAGGGTTTAATAGGTTCCAGATTTTTTTCATATTGCTTCAGCATTGCCCCGACCTGCATTCCTAAAACATCAGGCCCTTGGCCCGCTGCCATCGCGACCTGGAGTTTTTTGTCATAGTCGGGTTTTTCTCCACGCCAAAACTCTACTTTAATGTTTGGATACTTTTTCTGGAAAGCATCATAGCAAAGTTTCCATTGAGAATCTGTAGGAACCCATGTCCAATAAGTAATAGTTTTTTGAGCTTCTTCGGTATCATCAGTCTTTGATCCGTTTGACTGCACATCGCCCTCTGCTGCCTGCTTGCCGCAGCCGGCAAGCAAACCTGCGAGCACGGCAGCTGTGAGTATGACACATGCTGCCTTTTTAAATCTTGATAGACCCATATTTCACACCCTCCTATTTTTTAAATTTTCTGTCAAATATATATTAATGCAAAAAAGGAGTGCGTCTGACTCACATATTTTACTATTTACTATGATTTTTTGTTATCCTTTATAGCAATGCAGTTTTCTCAACTTTTAGCGGCAGGCATCACATCATTTTCAGTCAGCGTCATATATCCATCCCCTCTGAAACGAAAAGCTAAGAAAAGGTTTCTATTTATGCATTACAAAATGTTCGTACTCAACAGGAGTCATTCCCGTAGTCTCTTTAAATACTTTAAAGAAATAATTATAGCTTACAAATCCTGTCCTCTGCGCTATCTCTTTTATTTTGAAATTGCTCTCTTCCATCAGGACCTTGGCCTTTTCTATCCTAAACATCTGTAAATATTCAATAAACCCCATTGAGCAATCATTTTTAAAGACCCTACTTAAGTATGTACTGCTGATTCCAACATACCTTGCAGCATCATCAAGCGATATATCTCTTCTGTAATTTTCATTTATATATTCTATTGCTTTTTTAGTATACTCAGAATAATTTTCATTCACCTTTTTAGACTTCAACCCGCATATCAGCCTCATGCAAGCTCCGGCGAGCCAGTGCTCCATATCCTTTATCGTTTCAAATCTTCCAATCCTTTTATACGGAGTATCCTTGCATTGATAAACGGATGATATATCTATTCCGTTCTCCCTGGCTATCTTATTTATGATGTTGATTATTTCAACACATATCATGCTTATTGAGTCAAGATTGGCTTTTAGAGAATAGATTTTATTGAATATCTTCTCAATACAGAGTACAGTATTTTCCGTATCCATGGATTTTAAATACAATGTAATATCCTTCTCGTCTTTTATATCAAGCGACACAAACCCTGCATCCATGTTCAAAGAGTCATCCGGGTTTATTATATTGTCCTTGCCTTTGTATAGCTTTCCTCTTAAAAGGTTTACAGCCTCATTGTAATATTTGCTTATAAGGTCTATGTCGCTGCACACTCTGCTCATGCTAAATGATGCAGTTATGTTAAAATACCTTTTAATGCTTGCCTTTATCCTGTTTATCACGGTTAATATATAAGAATGAATGTAAAGGTCGCTCTTCATCTTACCAAGGGAAACGATTATCGCAAATCTTCCTTCATTCACATATGAAACCATGGATTTCCCCGAGTCATCCAATATTTCCTGAACAATATCCATAAATGACTGCAGAAACAAATTAAGTTCCCTGGCATTATATTTCTCTTTTACAAGCATAAAATCATCTATTTCAGCCAATATAACCATCAGATTCTTCATATCAAGCTTAAGATCCATTGACTTTATTATATCTTCTATCGTATCCCTGTTATCAAGTACCCCATCTAAAAGATCCTTTATGAAATTCTGCTTTGCAAACGGCTTTTCTATATTGAGCTTGTCGACCAAACTCTGCTCATGATTTTGAGCTTTTCTTTCATGTTCGATGCTCTCACATGCGGATTTTAAAATGTTGCATAGTTCCTCAGGCGATATCTTATGCTTGAGCAAATAATCAACCGCACCATTTTTCATGCTCTGCCTTACATATTCGAAATCATTGTACCCGCTCAAAGCTATGACCTTTACGATGCGGGATTTTTTCCTGACATATTCTATAAGGCCTATTCCATCCATTACAGGCATGCTTATATCTGTAATGATTATATCCGGATTTTTATCCTCAATCACCTGAATCGCGGCTTTGCCATTGGAAGCCTCTCCTATGATTTCATATCCATGCTTTTCCCATTCAATCAGTCTTTTCAAGTTCGAACGCGCATATACATCGTCATCCACAATCAATACCCTATACATACTCGCATTCCCCCTCGTTATACACTGCAGGAATAGTAATCGTGACAGTAGTAAATACACCTGGGCTGCTTTCTATGTTAAGGCCGTATTTCTCGCCGAAATACAGTTTAATCCTTTCCTGGACATTTGCTATACCTATGCTGTTAAAACGCTCCCTGTTTTGGTTTGGGCCGTCTCTATTGAGTATGGTTTCTATATTTTCTTCCAAAATACCAACTCCATTGTCAGTTACAGATATGTTCACATCGTTTCCGTCCATAAATCCTTTGACAATTATAAGCCCACGGCCTTCTTTGGGTTCGATTCCATGGATAAGCGAATTTTCAATTATAGGTTGTAATGTGAATTTTGGTATCCTGCAATTTAGTATTTCATCATCTATGGAAAAATGCACTTCAAATTTATCGCAATATTTATATTGCTGTATGTTTATATACTCTTTCACGTATTCTATCTCATCTTTGATGCTTATGAGCTGATCCTTGCTTATGCTTGAGCTTAAAAGCTGTATGAGTGAAGTTACAAGGCTGCTTATGTTATCGGCCTTTTGCGCACTCGCCAGCCAGCGGACCGTATTGAGTGTATTATACAGAAAATGGGGATTGACTTGAGCTTGAAACGCTTTCATTTCTGCAATACGCTTTTGCTTTTCTTTGCTTTTTATATTATTCAGCAAATCTCTTATTTTACCGGTCATATATTTAAATCCATTGCTCAATTCCTCAATCTCATCGCCTGAGTTGATGTTTACATCCACATTGAAGTTTCCCTTCGCCACGGATTGCATCGCATCTCTCAACTTGAATATATTGATTGTGATAGAGTATGAAACAATCAGCGAGACAGCCAATACGGCGATCAATGAAATTATGGATATCGCTATTGTATTGTTTCTTGTTTTCACCGAGTTTCTCATGAGCTCGCTCTTCGATATCAAACCTACAGTCGTCCAACCGGTATAGTCGGATTTGTAATATTCTATATAATAATCCTGTTTATTTATCTTCTTCATGATGCTTCCTTCAGATTTATCGGGATCAAAGCCGATTGTCCCATAGACAGTATTCGATATATTTCTATTCAGCATTTCAGGGTCAGGATGATATACAAAATTTCCATCTTCATCAATTACAAACAAAGTGCTTTTATACGGAATCTTTGCGCTGAATATCTTATCGACGATATCATATCTGAAATCTATCATTACAAAGCCCAAAACTTTA
>CALCDS010000214.1 GCA_937900065.1 uncultured Clostridiaceae bacterium
GCCGCCAAAAGAGGACAATGGCGAGGTGTGGATGCAGACCACGAGCAGGGAAGCTATGATTTTGAATGCGTCAAGTCCTCCGTAATGCTTATCTTTTGCCATTGCCATCCCTCCACTCGGTAAGGACAAAACCGTCTACATTGTTGCCTGATATTGAGTAAGGCAATTTGTCGTCTAATTCACACTCTGTTTTCGTGCCGGCCGCCTCTATATAAGAAACAGCGATACGCTGATTATCTTTCTGATAATCAAAACACTTCTTTCCATAAGAAAAACGCTTCAAAAAAGAGATGTATTCTTCCAGAGTGATGCCCATCTTTGCAATGATTGCAGCGTGCGGCATTCCTACATATCGAAAATGCCACGGTTCATGGGCTATGCCTGTAATATCTTCCTTCCCTTTTGGATAGCGTTCAATGAAGCCATACATTGCAGCCTTTCCCCTAAATGTCTGGCAGATACCTGAATACGGAAAGTCCGGGCGTATGAAATCTATATTTGGCTGCTTTATCCCCAAGTCTATTGCAAGCCCGGTCTGATGTTCGCTGTGATCCGGCCTTGCCACAAATTTTTCCGTAAAAGCAGTGCCATTTTCTGCAATAGACTGGCTGAAGATGTCCTCCTGCTCCCGTTTTGACCTCCAGCCGCTAACAAAGCTGATTTGCGCCCAGCCGTCAATGCTGTCCATCAACTTAGAAAGCAGCACGGCTGCTCTGCGTTCAAGCAATATATTGCTGCTTTCTGCATTTACAGGGGCAAGCGAACATTTTGCTATTTTCTCATGATAGGCATGCTTTGCATTTACCAAAATCAAGTTGCCTGCATAAACATATCTTTGCGGGATTACAATTGTTTTCATGCCCTCACCGCCAATTCAATCGCGCAAGAGATAACCTGCTCAAAAGGCATGCCAATACCTTTCATCATGTTTGGATATCGGCTGTGAGATGTAAAACCGGGAATGGTATTTACTTCATTGAATATGATTTCTTTTTCCGGGGTCAAAAACAAGTCAACACGTGCAAATCCTGAACAATCAAGCGCCCTATAAATAATAGAAGCCGTTTGTTTGATGCGGTCAGCAGTATCGGTATCAATTCGGGCAGGCATATGAATTTTAGAAGTTTTTAGTGTATATTTCTCCGTGTAATCGAAGAATCCATGAGACAACTCTATTTCATCAACCTCGCCTATGACAAGCGAATTATTGCCAAGTATGGCGCATCCGACTTCAAAACCATTGACAGCTTCCTCTATTATGACCTTATTGTCATATTGAAAGGCACTGGTTATCGCATCGGGAAGTTCATCTTTCTGCAAAACTCTTGTAATGCCGAATGAGGAGCCAGCATTTGCCGGTTTAACGAACAAAGGAAATTTAAGACCTTTAATCCGCTTCATCAGTTCAAAATCGCTGATCTCTGATTTGAGCACTATGGATGGAGGTGTCTTTATACCGGATAGATTCACTATTTTATGGGCAATGTCCTTGTCCATGCACATTGCAGAGCAAAGCGTGCCGCACCCTGCAAAAGGAATACCGGCCATTGTCAATAATCCTTGCAATGTTCCGTCCTCACCGTTTCTGCCGTGTATGATCGGGAACGCCACATCGATTCTGGTTGTAACTGTTTTGTCATTATAGAATTCGATCAGTCCGTGGACATTCCGGTCAGGCGAAATAACTGCCGGAACGCAATCGCTATACATCCATGTGTTGTTCTGGATTTTTTCAAGTGCGCCGTAGTATCTGAGCCAGGCTCCCTGCCTGGTGATGCCGATCAATATGGCTTCATACTTATCAGGGTTTAGGTTTGTTATTACAGAATATGCGGATTGAAGAGACACCTCATACTCGTTGGAACATCCGCCGAATAAAACAGCAACTTTTTTTCTTTTCACAATAATCACTCCTCTTCCTCTGTGATAGCAGTTCC
>CALCDS010000215.1 GCA_937900065.1 uncultured Clostridiaceae bacterium
CATATGGATTATAAGGCCATCCACTTCCTTATAAATCTGCCTTCTTAGGATTGTAAATATATTATTGAACGCTTCTGTCTTTGAATTTCCGGATGCCTGTATGACGATATCTTTTTGAGATGTCTCCATGCATTGAACTTCTGCCATATTTATTATCCTTTCTTATATAGCTTCCTGTATTCTTCTACTAACTTTCTTCCCAGTTCAGCACTATCCATAAAGCCAAAGCCAACAACTTTTGCACCCTCCTTTAGTGCGGTCAAGCCTTGGTCTATTGAACGCAATCCGTATTTTGCTTTATATCCGTATTTATTTGCCGCCATTAAAGCGCCTGCGCCGCCGCTTCCGCAGAAAGAAATCCCAAGGTCTGCATTATTTTCGTGCATCACATCGCCAAGCTTCATGTCCGCTGCCATGCCCGGGATCAAGATCGCTTTTGCTCCTGCCGATTCAACACCCTTTGCAACATTTTGGCCCTTACCAAGCCTATCTCCTATCACTACAACTATCTTGCCGTCCATTGTTATCCCTCCCTTCTTTTACATAAATAGCAGTTTGAATATGAATAGCAACTAAAATAATTTCAGAAAAGCATGGGGCCGTCTTATATTTTTCAAATATCGGGACGACAATTCTCTTTGCGATATCCAGTGGATAATCTTTTATCTGGGAAATTATATCGTTACCTATTTCAATGGTTTTTTCACCTTTTTTCAGCCTTCTAATAAAACTTATAATATGTGAATATAAACCTATCTTGAATTGCTCATTTAATACGATATTTTCCCGCTCCAATATTTTATCGATCCTCTTTATCTCTTCTTTTGCCTCTTTGAACTCGTCATCTTTCATATCCAGCTTGTCTTTAAGTTCATATAGTACTTCCATCATCCATGTCCTCCAATTATCTGGCTGTCAATTTGGTAACTTGTCCGTCCTTTACAACATAATCTACTATTATCTGTTTGTTAGCATGTATCACGTTTTTATCCGAGTCCACAAGTTCAATGGGTTTGGGGTCCAAATGGATGATCGTCAAATCTCCAATATAGCCTTCTTTTAGCATGCCAAGCTTGTCAAGCTTGAAATTATCTGCCGGGACAGAAGTTACTTTGCTTACACATTCCTCCAATCCAATACCTGACTCCATAATTTTTGTCATGGTTATCGCAAGACTATAAACCGGGCCTTTGTAATTTTCCAAGTAAATATCCGTACTGATGATATCAGGATAGAATCCATTGCCGATCGCTCTTTTTGCCGTATTGAAATTGAAGCTTTCGGTACCGTGCCCTATATCAAATAACACCCCCCTCTTTTTTGCATTGATGGCTTCGTATTTGATGCTTCCATCAGCATTCATCAGTCCATTGGATTTGCCATGAAAACAGTGTGTGATCACGTCTCCTCTATCAAGCAAGTTCAGTACATCTTCCACATGGGGCGGGTAGTGCCCTATATGGACAACAAGCGGAAGACCCACCAGTGATGCGGCTTTTTTTGCTATTTCTATAGGCTTTATTCCCATCTCTCCCACAGCTGACTTGCTTGCTCTTGCTTTTATCCCCTTTATATAATCCCTGTTCCTATCCACTGTATCCTTTAAAGCTCCTATATCTAAATTGTTTAGATCAGCGAGTTCATACCTATCATTTTTAAGCCCAGTGCGGGCTATGTTTATCAGTGAAAATACTCTTGTTTGGCTTTTGGATATGACATTTTTATAAAAATCATCAAAATTGTCGGCTCCGGAACTTCCCGCGTCAAATACCGTGGTTGTGCCTGTATGGATGCCGATTATATCCGGATCAATCCCCAGACTTGTCTTGCCAAAATATACATGCGTATGTATGTCAATAAAACCGGGTAAAACAATTTGTCCATTTAAATTTAAAACTTGATAGCCGTCACTATTGATATCATTTCGAATTTCCTTTATGATCCCATTTTCAATAAGGATATCCTTCCGGTCATATCTATATCCACTTTTTATGTCCAATAACTTTCCGCCTTTAATGAGCATATTTTTTTTCAACATTATTCCCTCCTTAAATTACATATCTCATTATTGAAACAACTTCGCTGTCAGGCAATTTGAAATCATATTTTTGAGAGATCGAATCCAAGTGCTTTCTAACTATATTGAACAATACCGGCTCCTCTCCCTTATATTTTGCTATGTCCATTTCCTTATTAAATTGCCCAAAACGCCATTTCGGAATTGCCATAATAACATGGATTATCAGTCCTATGATGCTTGAATCATTTATCTTTTTTCTGCAGTCCTTATTTATTTCTTTAACCATCTCCCATATCTCAGTTAATATCATGGCACTTGTTTCAGAATATTTCTCGGCTGTGTCTAGCTGCAGGCTCATATTGATTAAATTGTTGATGAAATATCCTGAAATATGTTCAAGCTCAATCATGAGTTTTTCACGGTTTTCCCTCGCAACATATTTATCAAGTATATCCATAAGTGATTCAATTACGTAATTTTGAAGATATTCTTCCTTGTATTGCGTATTTGCTGAAAGACCGCCGTCAATGTAGCTTCTGATTATATTTATTTCCGAATTCGGAAGCAAAGGGTCAACTTTAATGACAGGTTTTTGAGAGACCCTGAGATATACCGTACTTATAACAAAATCAACATCATCAAGAAGGGATTCATCCTCCTCAAGTTCAAATGCAGACATTATACCCTTTATCTCAATTTCCGGTATATTGATTCTTATGCGATTCATCAATATTTTGGCTGAACCCTTTCCCGTGGTGCAGACTATCAATACCTTTTTCAAATTCCTCTTTTTAAGCGATTCGATATATGCTCCAAGATACAGTGTTATATATCCGATTTCACTTTCAGGAAGGCTTATTCCGGTCATATCTAAAAATTTGTCAGCCATTCTTTGAGCTATCATAAACAGGTCGCTGTAATTTGCTTTTATTTCATCTATAATCGGATTTTCCATATCTATATTAAGATTATATTTTTTGATGGTCAGCTTTATATGGGATATCAAATCTGATTTAAGCTTTTCAATTCCTGCTTCATTTAGCGGTAAAACTTCATTAGCACACTCGATCATTGCATCTACAGTGTTTCCCAGCAATTCATCTTCTTCATCTTTGTGTTCATTATTGTCTATTTTGAGATTTGAAGAAAGCAGATGGTATGTTATATTCGCAATCTCTGCTTCGGGTATTTCTATGCTATATTTTTTTGACAGCTCGCTTCCAATCTCTTTAGCTATTAGATATTCCTTATTCTCTTTTATAATCTTGATTTTTTTATCTGCAAGTTCTATTTTTTGTCCCCTTTTAAGCCTGCTTATTGCAATGCTCAGATGGACCAATAATGATATGTATGAAGTATCCGGGATCCAAAAATCGCAAACTTTCTTTCCACTGTTTATTGCATTCTTAATATCTTTCAAATCTATATCGCTTATTAAGTCGTTAAAATAGCTTTTGTTGAATGGGAACATTCTTTTATTTTTATCACTGCCGTTTAAAAGCTCAATCGTATTATAATTTCCAGGGTATTCAAGCATAAGATAGGCCATAAGTTTTCTTATATTTCCCTCATCACCTGATACCATCAAACCTATTTTGGGTTTGCTTTTCAGTTTCAGCTCATACTTGCCGAGTTCTTTTCTAACTTCCTGCAAGTCACTTACAACCGTGGTCCTGCTAACGCCCAGCTTTTTAGACAAGTCATATGACGTTATGGGTTTTATTGTGCGAAGCAATTCCATCAATATAATGTTTTTTCTTTGCTGCTTGTTTAATATATTTTCATAAGGTTCAATAGAGCCTATTTCAGTTTCTATGCTCTGCCTTTGGTCATCATTTATGTTCAGCCATATCCCCGCATTTGGCTTTTTGATAAGATGGATATTTTTTAAATTAAGCCAGTATTCTATATTTTTTAAATCATACATTATACTTCTTCTGCTTACATTAAACTTCGATGCCAGTTCTTTTGTGGAAGTATAAATATTTTCATTCAATAAATCTTCAATTATCAGCTTTTGCCTTTTAGTAAGCTGCATCATTGGCACACTCCTTAATTTTACAAACAGTAATATATGAATTATTTTCAATATTTCAGAAAAATCATTCAAAATCTCAAATTATGATAAATATGATTTTACAAACATTTCTCGATTTTTATTGTATCACCAGTATATGGTCTGAAAAATATCAATTTCTTTCTGTGGAGATGTTGCAATTCTTTACAATAACAGGGCTTAGGCCGCACATCTGATAGGATTTATAATAATGCATAAAAAAAGAACCTACCCAATCAAAGGTACGTTGCTTTTAAACATTATAGCCATTATATGTATT
>CALCDS010000216.1 GCA_937900065.1 uncultured Clostridiaceae bacterium
TTTTTTGCAGCATATGTTTTTAAATTCTTTCATGAAGTTTTCCCTGTCGCTAAAATATGATACCTTGTTTTCAAGTTTGGATTGGAACTCGTCCTCATCCCATTTCTTAGTTCTCATATAATAACTTCTGCTTATCTCATAAAACTCCTGAGGAAATATTAAAAAATCATATAATACATCGAGTTCAGAATCATCAAGTGCATCTATAAAGCTGTAATCCCTTATTATTCCCGAAGCTTTCTCAACATCCCATCCGCAGTTTTTTATCGATTTTACCAGAAGATTTGCGATGTCATGTATTCTCAAATCCAGTATGCAATAGTCAAAATCCACAAAATAGACATTACTGTTTATATCTATTATAGTATTGTGATATGCAAGGTCATGGTGGCATATGTTTTTGGTTTCATTTACGGTATCGCAGAGTTTATAGTAATCTGAAGATTTAAGAAGTTTTATCGATTTTACGGCATCTTCATAATATCTTTCTGCATAATCAAGAAACAGCTTATCAAATCCGGTTTTTATCTCGTGCAGGTCAGCCACTTCTTTAAATTTCAAAAGTTCTTCAGCTCTTTTTTCAAAAGACGGAACCCAGGTATATAGGTTGTTTCTATGCCTGGGCACATCCTTTATGCCCCTTGATGCATTATGGAACCTGCAAAGTGCTTTCGACACCATGCTTAAATCAATAGGGTTCTGGTAATCCGCCTCCCTTCCCTCAATAAGATCTATCACAACATATATTCCGTCATCTTTCTCAATATAGTAATTTCCATCACAAGCTTTTAAAAAGGGCACGACATTTTCAAAGCCATTATGCATTACATAGTCCATCATATTGTTTATAAACATCAAGTCATCTATGCCATAAATCAATTTTTTCAAAACTTTAATGCCTTTATCCGTATAGAGCATATAAACAGACCTTATCGGCATAATATCATCGACTTTAAGTCCGAAGCCTTCAAAAATATCTGTAGTGAGCTCATAAGTAACAAGATAGGACTTATCCCTGTACCTGGACTGCTCCACTCTACCACCTCCGCAATACAGCCTGTTATGTGAATTGCTTATATAGTTATAGTCTGCCGTCCAAATATAATTTCTAAAAGCCGCCCTGTGGCAAACTCATTGCAATGTTTCAGCCAGTTTAGCCTTTTTATTATCTGCCGACATGGCGGACATCAGTTTCTCAATATATTCGACTTCACTCCTTCGGCTGCTGTCCTTCATATATTTTGAACAGACCTTTATATATTCTTCGGGGAACATGAGGAACGCCTTTATGATGTCTATACTGTTTGAATTCAGCATATTTACGGAATCATATTCATCTACCAGTTTTATCAGTTTCCTATTATCTTTTCCCCTATATGAACATATCAGTTTTCCCAAGAGCTCGGCAATATCCTTCTCTCTTATATCATACTTGCATTTGCCCAGGCTCTTTATATACATATCATGACCAACACTGAAAAAATTCGATTGCTTGAAACTTTCCATACATATCTGGCGCTTTCTCATGCTCTCTTCAACGCTATACAGATATCCTTTGTTTTTAAGCAAGCTTATGGAATTTTCCATCCTTTCCATATATTTATGTCGGCTTGATAAAAACCTATTCTCAAAGGCGGATTTATCCGCTTTAACATCAACCTGTTTACAATATTTTTTTATTTTGGCGTATTCCTTTTTATATTCCTCAATCCACCTTCCCCAGCACGATTTGGCTTTGCCGCCCGGGGGAGGTACATAGCCTTCCGAGTATTTATGAAATTTCGCAAGAAGCATCATCATATCCGACCCGTTTTTAGAAAATGAAAAGCCAAACTTGGGGAGGCCTGGATATTCATATAGCAGGTATATTCCGTCATCCCTGCACATGTAATACTTTCCGTCCGCAGCATCACAAAGCTTTAATATTCTTTTAAATCCTCTGCCTGTAATATAATCGTATAATCCGCTTATATATACCAAGTGGGTTTCACTGTCATCACTTTTTTCAAGATAAAACATGGCTTCGGTTTGCTCAGTCTCATCCATATCTATTCCATACATAATTCTGATATCGTAAGGCAAATCCCTGTCGGGGAGCAATTGTTTCAGCTTTGGGCAGCATGATTGTGTACCTATCATTCCTACACCTCCGGGTTCAGCGCTTTTTATTGCCTTTAAGTTTTCTCTCTTTATATTTTCTTTTTTCAATTTCTTTTAGCACGTCGATTCTCTCTTCTTCAAGCTTATTTATTTTCTTTTGCTGCTTTTTTATTTTTTTTAGCCTTTTGACTTCTTCTTTAAGGCTTCCTAATCTCTCTTCATATTCCTCTACATAAGATGTTCCCATGGTTTCATCATCACTATCCCGGCCTTCCATGATCTGCGGCATAGAATCCGTGCTGCCATGATCTGTCTTTAGCTTTGTTGATCCTCTTTTTACTTCCGCAATCCTCCCATGTTTTTTTGACATTGCTTTCCCTCCCATAATTCGTTGACTCTATAATTGTATGGAATATCTGAAATCCTCTATGAACCGCTTCCTGTCATATTTGTCATTTATAACATTGTTCAATCTTTTGTTGAAATTGTTCTCTTCCCAGTCCTGCTTCTCTATATAGTATTGCAGCCCCACCTGCCAGAAATCCTGTGGAAATTCAATAAATGCATTTATGACCTCTATCTCATCGGGTTCAAGATATCCTTCCTTGAGATAGCAATCTATGATATATTGAGCTTTTTCCATATCCCAATTCCCGTGGCGCATATTCCTTATGATAAGGCTTGAAAGATCATGAAGCCTTGTATCGCATATGCAATAGTCAAAATCAATGATACGAGCTTTAAAGTCCTTCGATATGAGTACATTGTGATGTGCATAATCATGGTGGCAGAAAGACTTTGCCTTGATTTCCCTCTCCATCAGCTCTAAATATTTTGAACTTTGAAGATTCTCTATCGAAAGCCGTGCCTGGTTTAAATGATAATCCAGATTGTCAAAATATATTGCATCAAAGCAAGTGCGTCCGGATTTTTGCAGTATGATGTTTTTAAACTTAAGCATATCTGTAATCCTTGACTGGAACTTTTTAAACCATTTTCCCCAGCCGATTCTGTCTTCGATTTCCACAGCAGGTTCAAATCCTCTGGAAGCCTTATGAAGTTTTGCCAAAGTTGTGGCGGCTATGTTAAGCTCGATAGGGTTTGAATAGTCGCATTCACTGCATGATATCCATTCTGTCAAAAAGCCATAGCCATTTTTCAGTTCAACATACAGCTCTCCATCCTTAGCAGGTATGAATGGAATTATGCCGTCAAAACCATTATCTATAAGATGCTTCATAGCTGATAAAATAAACAGGAAGTCCTCCTTCCTGTATTTCACTATTTTTAAGCACCTGTCCCCCTTGTCCGTGGATATTCTCATTACATTTTTTACCCGGTTGATATCATGTATATTCAGATCATATCTTAATGACAGGTAATCCGCCAGATATGGCATGCTTTTACCGTTCACCCTAGTGCCTCTCCTTTATCAGTAAAAAATGCGCTCTATAGTATTATATGAAAACAACAACTAAAGGTTACAAAGGGCGGATTTGAACAATATATGGGAATAGGGTCAATGCATTAGATAATTAACATGCACATAACATAGGCATCATTAATATTTATAAATGAGGGCTATTATTTTGCATTAAACTTGGAGAGTGAACCAGATGCATATATCCATAGATGCAAGAGGAGCATCGTGGTATGCCGGCACCGGCATAGGAACATATACCAGGGAAATCTTAAGAAACATACTGGATATCGATGAATCCAACAATTATTATCTTTTCTGGTCAGGCAGGGATTACGAGATGCTGAAAAAATATAATAATATAAAAATAAGCATCTCCAGCCGAAAACATCATAGGTTCTGGGAGCAGTATTATATACCGGACATTTTAAAAAGCAGAAATATCGATATATACCATATGCCGCAAAACGGCATAGGCATCCCTCCGGTAAAAAACTCGCTTTATGTAGCGACCATACATGATCTCATACCTTATATAATGCCTGAAACTGCCGGCCGGGGATATCTTACCAAGTTTATATCACAGATGCCTTTTATTATTTCATCGGTCGATATGATTATAACGGTATCAAAATGGTCAAAAAACGATATAATGAGAATATTCGGCGTGCCTGAAGATAAGATAGCGGTAACCCACCTCGCTGCCGACAGCATCTTTAAGCCGATAGACAAAGAAAAGGCATCTGTCTTTATAAAAGAAAAGTATGGGCTTGGTGACGACATCATACTATATCTTGGAGGGTTCAGCCCGCGAAAAAATGTAAAATCAATATTAGTAGCGTTTTCAATGATATATAAAAATTTATCAAAGAAGTATAAAATCGTGATAATTGGCTCTGCAAAAGACGACCATCAGTTTTTGGGCAAGCTCGCCCAGACGTTGAATATAGGGGACAGGGTCTTTTTTACAGGATATGTGCCTTATGAAGACCTGCCTTATTTTTATAATGCATGCGATGTATTCGTTTACCCGTCATTATATGAAGGATTCGGGCTTCCGGTCCTTGAGGCCATGAACTGTGGTACACCTACCATAACATCAAATGTGTCATCCATCCCCGAAGTTGCGGGAGACGGAGCTCTCCTTATAAATCCATTCGATACCGAGGAACTTTCAGATGCCATGGCCGAGGTTTTGGAGGATGATACATTGAAAGTCGACCTCATAGAAAAAGGTTTTGAAAGGGCGTCAATGTTCAGCTGGAAGAGGACGGCCGAGGAAACATTAAAAGTTTACGAAAATGTATACAATATTTATAGGGGCTAAAGCTTGGCCCCTATGCTTTTAATACCCCAGGCTACTGCCTGGGGTATTAAATTATAAGCATTCTCTTATATTTTGAATTTGGATACGGCTTCAAGCAGCTGCTTTGCCACATTGCTCAGGTCTTGGGCACTGGAGCTGATGCTCTCCATATTGGTGCTCTGCTCCTGTGTCGTAGCTGCCACTTGCTCCGATGCAGCCGATGATTCCTCGGCGATTGAAGAAATGTTCTCGGTAAAGCTTACTATCGTGTTTTTGCCTTCTTCAATTCTCTTTATGCTTTCGCTGACTTTGTAAATATATTCTATCAGCTTGCTGTTTGAAGAATCAACAGCTCCAAACACTTCTTGAGTGCTTGAAAGCAATCCTCCCACAGACCCAACTATTTCCTTTGCACTGTTGACTTTTTCAACCGCCTGGCTGACATCACCTCTCACATCTTCAATGATCTTTGATATATTCTTGGCACCGGCTCCTGACTGTTCGGCAAGCTTTTTTATTTCACCTGCCACGACTGCAAATCCTTTTCCCATATCTCCTGCCCTTGCCGCCTCGATTGCCGCATTCAGCGCCAGCAGATTTGTGCGGTTGGCTATGGAAGTTATCATATATGTTATTTCTTCTATTTTTTGGGATTTACTGCTTAACCTGTCTATCTCGTCTCCAACCTCATCCGTGATTCTGTTATTTTCCTGAAACTTTTCTATAACCGAATTCACACTTTTTATGCCTTTTACATTTGATTGGACCATTTCCACAGAAGCAGACTTCATAGTTTGAGCATTGGCATACAGTCCTTCAATCTCCCCTGCAATCTTATCCACGGCTTCCTTTCCCTCACCAGCGCGTTTTGCTCCTTCAGCGGCTCCGGATGCAATCTCCTCCATAGTGCTTGATATCTCAGTAGTGGATGATAAAGCCTCCTCAGATGAAGCGGCCAATGTGTGTGCCGATTCATCTACATTTTTTACTATACTAAACACTCCCCTTATAAGAGCACTGATATCATCGACCATACCATTAAAACTTCTAGAGAGCTGTCCTATTTCATCCTCTGCCTCCGTGTTGCCTGCCCTGATTCTTAAATCGCCTTTTTCAGCTTTGGACATGAGTGTCATTATATTTTGAACAGGTTTTATGATGACTTTCCTTGTTACAAAAAATATGATCAGCATGGATACGACTATAGATAATATCGCGCTTATGAATATACTCATCCTAAGACCATTAAGGGGCTTCATATACTCAGATATAGGTATTACAGCGCATACATACATGCTGTCGTTTCCGCTCTCACTGTACTGCTTTACAAAATATTGTTCCTTTACTCTGCCATCCAAACCAATGAAATCACCGTTTTTGACTTTCAAAACCTTATCTGCCATGCCAAACTTTTTACCGACCTCACCACTCTTGGGATGGTAAACAATTGTCCCGTCTTGGTCAAGCACGGTATAATAGCCTGTATCGTAAAGCTTCATCATTTTAATGTCCTGATCCATACTCATCTTGTCCAATGTTTCCTGCATAGAATGGGGCTTTTGGCCTATCTGTACAATTCCGGGCTTGTCAATCCTCGGCACGCCTGCATATTGAAACAATATCTTATCGATTCCTCTTTTTTGTGCCTCCTGGACAAAAGGCTTTGCTCCGCTCTTTAGCAGAGGCAAAAAAGCCTTGCTCTGATCTGATGAAGACATATCATAACCTATTATTTCGTCAACCGTTCCCCATCTTATAATTCCTGATTCATCCGTTATATTTATTTCATCAATGCCTACTTCTTTTGCGATTCGATTTAAGTTTTCAGAGCTGAGCATGCTGTCATCTTTATTGATAAGTTCTGCAATAAGTTTTGCCTTAGATAAGAAGCTATCCGATAATTGGCTTCCAACATCCGATACCATGGTTTTTGACATCTTCATGTTGCTTATTAATTCGTCTATGCCTTGAAGCGCTTCCCTTTTTACACTATTTTCTATAATTTTAGCTTCTTCATTATATGCAAACATCCCTCCTCCAACTACGGATATTATGACAACCAATGATATGGGCAACAAAAGTTTTAGTGCTATGGTTCTAAACTTGAGTTTGGACTTGAATTTGAGCTTAAACTTCAGCCTCTTCATGGGTAATTCCCCCTCTTTAATATTTGACTATCCACGGCAAATTCAATAACCGGATGGTACTGCTTTAAAATAAACTATATTAAAATATATTTCGATATTTATTCTTCAAAATTAATACTTTCTCATGAAAAAACTCAAATGCGTCTAATCAAAAAATTCTGTCAAATAAGTATAAAGCCTTAATAGAAGCCAATTTTAAAAAACCGCAATGACTTTTATGTCAATGCGGTTTTTTTCGCTCTATCTCAGCTCAACCTTATGAAAAATTTTCTTTCCCTTCCTTATCATGAGCTTGCCGTCTTTAAAATCCTCTAATGTGACTTCTCTGTCAAAATCATCGATCCGTTCTTCATTTAAATATATTCCGCCCTGCTTTATAAGGCGTTTCCCCTCACCCTTTGAAGCCGTAAGCCCTGTATTAATCAGCAAATCAACAAGCCTTATATTTTTTTCTATTTCAGTCTTCAATATTGTTGTGCCAGGCACATTTTTAGAATCACCTGCGTTTTCAAAAAGCGCTTCTGCGGCAGCCCTGGCCTTGGATGCTTCTTTTTCGCCATGTACCAATTTTGTCACTTCATATGCCAGCACTTTTTTAGCTTCATTTATCTTCTCTCCTTCTAGAGAACTTAATCTGTTTACTTCATCCATGGGTAGAAATGTCAGCAGCGACAGACATTTTTTCACATCTGCATCATCAACATTTCTCCAATACTGATAGAAATCATATGGAGAGGTCTTATCAGCATCAAGCCATACAGCCCCTGCTTCGGTTTTGCCCATCTTCTTGCCCTCACTGTTTGTAAGAAGAGTAAATGTAAGCCCGTAAGCAGGCTTTCCCCTCTTTCTTCTTATAAGCTCGGATCCGGCAAGTATGTTGGACCACTGGTCATCTCCCCCCATCTCAAGTATGCAGCCATATTTTTTATTCAATTGATAAAAATCATAACTCTGCATAAGCATGTAATTAAACTCGAGAAAGGATAGCCCCCTTTCGAGCCTCTGTTTGAAGCATTCGGCCGTAAGCATCCTATTTACGGAAAAATGAGCTCCTATATCCCGCAAAAAGCCTATATAATTAAGCTCCATAAGCCAATCGGCATTGTTTGCTAGTATGGCCTTGCCATCTGAAAAGCTGATGAACCTTTGAAGCTGTTTTTTAATACAATCCACATTATGCTCTATTTGCTCTTTTGTGAGCATCTTTCTCATATCAGTCTTTCCGCTCGGGTCACCGACCATCGCCGTACCGCCGCCTACAAGCGCAATGGGCCTGTGCCCTGCTCTTTGCATATGCGCCATAGCAATCATGGCAAGGAAATGTCCTACATGAAGACTATCGGCTGTCGGATCAAAACCTATGTAAAATGTAACTTGTTCATTTTCAAGCAGCTTTGCAAGCTCTTCCTCATGAGTCACCTGCTGCACGAATCCTCTTTCCACAAGCGTGTCATATACATTTGACATGTATCATACCTCCCGGTCTTTATAATGAAGGAATCCATCCTTCCTAATAGCACAGCAATATTTTAATAATTATACTATAGCTGCCGGATTTTGTCTATTATCAATACGTTCTCTTGAACTTTGATGCCAGTCGTGTTAGTTTATACGGCTCACTTTTATATATTTGATTCATAGGCGCAGAAAAGCAAATCCAAAATTATTACAAATCCAAAAAAATTCTGAATCTTATACCACGCTAATATTAACTAATAAACAAAAAGTGATTTGAGCATGCATATTATCAACAATTCTAAAAATTCAAACCAAACTTCAATTTCCCAAATAAATTTATAAAAAAATAAATTCGTTTCCATATATTTTTCTAAAATTGATGTATATTTAATAAAGCAAAACGGCCGGCCAAGCGATACAGATGTGCCATACTGGTTTGTCGCCATTATTATTCTGCTCATATAGTTTTTCAGTGATTTATTTTCTCATGCAGCTTTCAATTTATCGAAAACTATATTTAAACCATGTTAGACAGATATGTTGATTTTTACTGTCTGTTTGCTGTTCATTCTTTATGAGTCCTAATGCTCATTTAAACTAATTACCAAATTTATTACAAGGAGGAATACATTATGGATCTAATGGAACTATCTTTATGTGTAGAAAGAGGCAATGCAAAGAAGACAAAGGAATTGGTTATCAAAGCTCTTGATGAAAAAATAAGTGCTGAAACGATATTAAATGAAGGTTTGATTTCAGCTATGGGCAGAGTGGGTGAAAAATTCAAAAATAATGAAATATATGTTCCGGAAATGCTTATTGCTGCAAGAGCTATGAACGAAGGCCTAAAGATACTTGAGCCGATTCTCACGCAAACCGGAGTAAAGCCAATAGGCACGGCAATAATCGGTACTGTAAAAGGCGACCTGCATGATATAGGGAAAAATCTTGTAAGGATGATGCTTAAAGGAACTGGAATTGATATTTATGATTTAGGCGTTGATGTTCCAACTGAATCATTTGTTAAAAAGGCAGCAGAAGTAGGTGCAGATATAGTTTGTTTATCGGCTCTGCTGACTACAACTATGCCTGCAATGGGCGATGTGATAAAAGCTTTTGAAGCAGCCGGATCAAAGAACAAATATATATTCATGGTAGGAGGAGCCCCTGTAACGGAGAATTTTGCCAAGGAGATAGGTGCAGACATATATACTCCTGACGCCGCCACAGCAGCAGAAGCTGCGAAAGCCGCATTACTGAAAAAGGCTGCAAGTAATTAATTTTAT
>CALCDS010000217.1 GCA_937900065.1 uncultured Clostridiaceae bacterium
AATTGGAGGATGCATATTAAGCCTGCAAGCTTAATATGCATCCATTTTATATTGTGGATTATATCAGATTGCAGCATTCAAACGCTTTATGCATATTGACAACATGGAAACAATATAACATAATTGAGTTAATATTGAAAATTTATTTTTAATTATAGATGTTTGATGATTTGATTTATGTCATGTACGATTTTGACTAGATTATATATCGTTTTGAAGAGCAAGAAAATTTTAGTTTAAAGGGGATATTTTAATGTTAAAGATTATTGTGGACAGTACTTGCGATTTGCCTCAAGAATTATTGGAGAAATATGATATAAAAATGATTCCGCTCAGGGTGTATCTGGGTGAAAAAGAATATAAGGATAAAGCCACAATAAGGGTGGAAGAAGTATATGATGCGATGAGAAATGGCATTACACCCATGACATCCCAGCCGAGGCCATCTGATATAAAAGATATGTTTTTAAGCTTTTGTAAAGATAATATTGCCTTTATATATCTTGCTTTTTCATCTGCACTTTCATGCACATATCAGCTTGCTCAATCCATATGCAAAGAGCTTAAAGCAAACTATCCAAATATGGATATGGAGGTTGTTGATTCCAAAGGAGGATCCCTAGCTACTGGTTTGATAGCTCTGCAGGCTGCAAAACTTGCCAAATCAGGTTATGATTTCAAAACGATTGTAAAACAGGTTAAATCTATGGTAGAGCATATAGAACATATATTTACTATAACGGACTTGAAATGGCTTATAAAAGGCGGAAGAATAAGCAAAGGGGAAGGTATGATAGGAAGCATACTCGATATTAAGCCGATACTTGATGTAAAAAATGGAGTAATGGAAGTGATAAGGAAAGTAAGGGGCAAAAAGAAAGCTCTCAATATGGTTGCGGATATTTTAGCTGAAAGGATAAAGAATTTTCCGGAGCAGGTGATAGGAATCAGCCATGCCGATGACTTGGAAACCGTATCAGAACTTGTTAAGATAATAAAATCAAAAATTGGAGAAAAGGCTGTGATGATATGCAAAATAGGAAGCGTATTGGGCAGCCATATAGGAATCGGCGGAGTTGGCATTTTCTTTTTAAACAAGAAACCAGACCTTTATATCAAATAGATTATAATTTAGCAGAAGCTTTGATTTCAAATATTATAGATAAATGTAAATCCCATGATGCATATCGAAATCCGTGTATCATGGGATTTGTGATTAAAGCCATATTTTATCATGGACTAATCAGCAGAATTATACTTTGACATGATAACCGCCAGAGCCCCTACCAATCCTGCATCTGTGCTCAATCCTGGAGGTATGATTTTTACGGATTTGGCCATTATCTCAAAACACCTTTTTGAAACCACATTTTTTACCCTTGAGAACAGTGCATCTCCAGCCTTTGACACTCCGCCTCCGATTATTATAAGTTCGGGATCAAATGCATTCACGAGGTTTGCAGTACCTATGCCAAGATAATTCATAGTATAATCCACAACTTCGCAGGAAAGTTTATCACCCTTTGATGCATATTCAAAGACTTCTTTTGAAGTCACTTTTTCACAATTTCTAAGCAGGCTGTCTTCTCCAGCCTTTAATCTTTCATTTGCAATCCTTGCTATTGCCGTGCCTGAGGACATGACCTCGAGGCAGCCGTAATTGCCGCAATTGCACCTCGGTCCGTGGGGCTCGACGGTCATATGTCCGAATTCCCCGGCATTGCCTGTGTGGCCGTGGTATATATCCCCATTTATTACGATCCCGCCTCCAATACCGGTGCTTACGGTCATATAAATGAAGTTTTTTGAACCCCTGCCGGCACCAAACCACAGTTCACCAAGCGCTGCAGCATTGGCGTCGTTTTCAAGGTATGCCTTTATGCCGGTTTCTCTCTCAACTGTTTTGATCAATGGATAATTCCTAAAAGGAAGATTTGGTGTTTCAACTATGACACCTTCCTCGATATTTAAAGGACCTGGACTTGCAATGCCGATACCGGATACCTCATCTTTGTCAGCTTTCACATATTCAATCAGATGCTTGATATGGCCTAGTATTCTTCCCGTGACTCTTTCGGGGCCTTGTGATGATAATGTGTCAATGCTTTTCTTATAAATTATCTTACCGTCAAATGTGCTTATGGCACCCGATATTTTCGTACCACCAAGGTCAATCCCTATTATGTACTTTCCATTCATATAAATACCTCCTTCTAGAATTATGCATCCGCATACGGCAATTTTACTATATGGACAATCATGAGAGCCATATTTATTATAAAGTGCTTTTTGGTAAATGCAATTATGGCGAATTTATCGAAACCATGGTGAAAATTTGGATAAAATCAGTAAATTCAAAATCATTATATAATAACATGCTTTAATAAACAAGCTGATGAAAATTGAGGCATCATACATTTTCTTTACTCCA
>CALCDS010000218.1 GCA_937900065.1 uncultured Clostridiaceae bacterium
ACATTTTGTTTAATAACTCCTCATATTTTTTATTTGAAATCGATGCTATTGCATCCCAGCTGTATTTTTGGGAAAGCTTAAGTGCATTTTGCCCCTTAACTGCCAGACTGTTTCTATCACATAGCATGGTTTTAAGTGCTTTTGCAATACCTCTCACACTCATTTCAGCTATCCAGCCTGCATCAAATGCTGCAATCTCATCCGCCATATTTGTGCCTGAAGTCACTAAGCACGGCAGCCCGTATGACAATGCCTCTATCACTCCTATGGGATGCCCTTCAAAGCGTGATGTCAATATAAAAAAGTCGCTGTTTAAAAGAACTTCTTCTTTTTCATAATCAAAAACCGCATCATGCATACATATAAAATCTTGAAGTCCATTTTTAACAATCAATTCATTTATATCGATTTCTCCACCTTCATGTTTTGGACCATAAAGATCAAGAACGCATCCGGCAGACTTCATCTCACTCTTTAGCATTGAACAAGCTTTTATAAGTAAATCTATCCCCTTTTGATACACATCCAATCTTCCAATAAAGACACCTTTTAAATATGTTTTGCTTTTAAATATCTTGGATCTGCTTTTCTTATCAATCCCATTTGGTATTATCAATGATGTCTTGTTCCATTTATCACCTGATGATTTATATTCACCTTCTGTTAAATACTGAACAGCCGCTGCATTTTTAATAAATTCATTAAAAAAAATCAGGTTCCCGACTTTCTTTTTAAGAGGTTTAGATTGCTGCCCTGGCAAGGTCAATGAACTTCTTGGTATGATGATGTACGGTATTTTGTTCCTTTTAAACTGCCTTGCTATTTTACAGAAGGAAAATGTATATAGTCCCTGAAAAATTGCAAGATCCGGTCTATTAAATGGTTTTGGCAAATAACCAACGTCCAGTCTAGTAATGTCAGTTAAACTTATGAAGTCAACGTCAACATTCCAGCAATCCTTTGAAGCATTATTGACATTGAACCAAAGCACGTTGTCATACTTTGATTGGGCTTGTATTTGATTTGGCACGCTATAATTCGGTCCTTCTGATTTTATGCCGGTCAAAAACGAAATATATAAGATATTCATATCATCATTCATCCCTAACACATCATATTAAACTTCATCGCATCTCTGTATTTTATAGGTCAACAGGATTTTCCCTGGCAAAATATTTATATACATATCCTCTTAGATTGTTTGGCATAAGTATTTGTACAACAAATCTGATTCCAACATTGCAAGCATACCTTACAAAGTTGATTATCTTCCTATCAAACATATATTTTTGTATCTTAACTTCGCTCTTAAAATACTTCATCCCCCCGCGGCGCTTATACATATCCACGCCGGTACGCACATTTACCAATATCTCAGGCAAATTTCTAAAACAGCATCCTGTTTCATACATTCGTATCCAAAGATAATAATCTTCATCCTGAAACCATTCCTTGTAGTTGCCGGCTTTAAGCACATCGCTCTTTTTCAGCATCACTGTCATGTGGTTGAACGGGCATCTCCTTTTTAAGTAATGCCTTATTTTTTTATCATCTGTTGGTACAGCCTTTATATCGATTATGTTTTTTTCATCACCAACAAATTCTGATATGTTGCCGCCTAAGAGGCTCAAGTTGTCATCCTGCTCAAAACATTTGATCTGTTTTTCAAATCTGTCGGGAAGAGATATGTCATCGCTGTCCATCCTGGCAATAAGCTCATAGCTGCTTGCCTCCACTGCCATCCTCAATGCATTGCCCAAGCCGCTGTTTCTTTCAAGGTATATCGGTTTGAAAAATTCACATTTTGATTTATACTCTGTCAGAATATCAGCCATCTCACTCAATATCGGCCCATCGACGACTACGATGATTTCAGAAGGCTGAATTGTCTGATTTATAATGCTGTCAAGCGCAAGCTTGAAATATTGCGGATCATCATTTTTATAAACCGACATCGCAACTGAAAACTGTTTTGTATCCACAAGTCCCACCCTGCCATTTCTATATTCAAACAAAACCAACTGCAGCACTTCTTATAAATCTTTAGGTTATGTTTAGCGAAGACGTTGATTTTGAGCATCCTGCTCGCCTGTTCGCGCTTTTTAAGTTCTAAGGCTTATTGCTCTCGTTCATCAAGAACTT
>CALCDS010000219.1 GCA_937900065.1 uncultured Clostridiaceae bacterium
CTATAATGTATAATCTATTATACTTATACTATTAATGGAGGTTATTTATCATGTTTGATGGAATTGACGCCGTAATATTTGATATGGACGGAACGTTGATAGATTCTATGGGCATATGGAAAAAGATAGATTGCGATTTTCTGGCAAAGAGGAATATATTGATGCCGGATGATATACAAAAGCATATAGAAGGGCTTAGCTTTACAGATACCGCAATATACTTCAAACAAAATTTTTCACTACCCGACAATATAGAAGATATTAAAAAAGAATGGCTTCACATGGTGAAAGAATACTATGAAAATAAAATACCGCTAAAGGATGGAGCATTGGATATCATATGCAAAATCAAAAAATCAGGCAGAAAGATAGGGCTTGCTACAAGCAATTACCGTGACCTTGTTGAAGCTGCGCTGACAAGGACCGGCATATATCAATATTTTGATTCAATAGTAACGAGTTGTGAGGTAAGCAAAGATAAATCCTTTCCTGATATATACTTAAGAACATCAGAGGAACTCAATGTCCCCCCGGAAAGATGTTTGGTATTTGAGGATACCCTTTCAGGCATAACAGGTGCGAGAAAAGCCAAAATGAGAGTGATAGCCGTATATGATGAATATTCGCTGCACGCAAAAGAGCAGCTCATTAAAAATGCTGACAGATATATAAAAAGCTTTTGCGAAATCGCATAAAGGCGATATGATTTCAGCACTTTGGCGGCGAACATGAATCCCTCAGTTTAAGCCGGGTTTTAAGTACGATTTTTTGCCCGTTTGCCGCATTGTTTTCAATTATATCGATAAGCATCAATGCTGAACGATTCCCAAGCTCAAACATGTTCTGATCCACTGTAGTAAGCTTGGGCTCTGAAATTTCAGATATCATTATCCCGTCAAAACCTATGATGGATATATCATCAGGTACGACAACTCCTGCCTTTTTGCATCCATTTAAAGCCCCGACAGCCATAAGGTCATTGCAGGCAAAAAAAGCGGTTGGTTTCACGCTACCCTTTAAAATTGAATAAACAACCTTTGAAGCATTGTCGACTGTTTCAACACTGTTCCCGTCACCTACGTTTATTATGCTCTGCTTCCCTATTGCAAGCTTATGTTCAGCCATAGTGTTCCTATAAACATTCTCCTTTATATCATAGGAGTAGCTCCTGTTGCCCCTGATAAGCCTTATGTCCTTATGTCCTAAACCGATAAGATACTCAAGCGCTTTTAAAGCGCCTTCGCTTTCATCATTGAGCACATAGTTCATATTGGAATCGGCAGCATACCCGTTTATAAATACAAGCGCTGTATGCTGCGCGATTTCATCATACTTTAAGCGGATCATATTTTCAGTCACCGGATCCGCTATGACTATCCCATCCACCTGTCTGGATATCAAATTCTGTACGCACTCTACCTCTCTGTGTCCATCTCCTTCTGAGTCGGAAAGCAATATGGTATAATTACGGAGCCGGCAGGCATTTTCTATACCCTTTACAACCATTGTAAAAAACATGTTTGTAATGCCTGGAACAACGATGCCTATGGTATTTGTCTTTTTTGCAATAAGGCTTCTGGCAACCATATTAGGATTAAATTTAAGCTTCTTTATGGCTTTCTCAACCTTTACTCTGGTTTTTGAGCTTACAGGGTAGTTATCGTTTATCACTCTCGATACGGTAGATATCGATACTCCGGCTTCCGTAGCTACATCTCCTATAGTTGTCCTGTGCTTTCCATCCATTTCATACACCTGCTAAAATTATTTGTTGACACATATTATATCACTCACCCTTTGAAGGCATCACATACATATCCAAAGATGAGAGTTTTCGCTTCATATCATTCAGTATGTTGCTGTTTTGCCTGTCGTTGGGTGCACCTACGATTATGTTCGTGATTTTATTCTCTTTAGCAAACGACGCAATAGTTTTCACAATATTATCCGATCTTAAAACTGTAAGTTCAGCCCCTACAGACTTTGAAATCCCAAACAAATATTCGAGGGCTTCGCCTTCCTTCGAATTGCCCAAAAACTTCCATCCGTTCAATGCTACATGAATTATGAACAGCTCCCCGCCAAATTCATCACGCATCGCAGCACCTTTTTTTATGAGCCTTTCACATGTCTTCTGCTGCGTAACACAGACCAGGATCCTTCTTTCCATCCCATATGCTCCTTTCAAATATCTTGCCGGGACATTATCCAATATACCTCAATATTCTCTTTTTATTTGTGCTTGCCGTATGATCAATGTTTGGCAGATTCAAATATATCTGCCATCATTTTTGTTCAAAATTTATTCTCTTTAATAAAGCTTCCCTTTCTTTTTCATAGCCGCTCTTCCCTAGAAGTGCAAACATATTTCTCTTATACTTTTCCACTCCGGGCTGGTTGAACGGATTTACTCCTAGCAAATATCCGCTTATACCGCATGCTTTTTCAAAGAAATAAACCATTTGTCCAAAATAATAATCCGATATTTCCGGAACGTTCAGCATAAGATTCGGAACCCCTCCGTCAACATGTGCAAAAAGCGTTCCCTGCAAAGCTTTCTTATTTACAAAATCAAGCGTTTTATTCTCAAGATAGTTTAATCCGTCAATATCTTCTTTATCCCTGCCTATTACAATCTCTTGCTTTGATTTTTCAATATTTATGACCGTCTCAAATATATTTCTTGAACCTTCCTGTATGAACTGTCCCATAGAGTGAAGGTCGGTTGTAAAATCGACTGCCGACGGGTAAATCCCCTTGTTGTCTTTGCCCTCGCTCTCACCGTAAAGCTGTTTCCACCATTCGGCAAAATAATGGAGAGACGGTTCATAATTGGCCAGTATCTCAATTAGCTTGCCTTTCCTGTACAATATATTTCTCAGGGCTGCATACTGGTAGCACTGATTGGTCTTTATATCCGGATTCATGTATTCATCGCATGCATCAGCCGCCCCATTCATTATTTTTCCTATATCCGCACCGCTTGCGGCTATAGGCAAAAGTCCGACAGGGGTAAGAACCGAATATCTTCCTCCAACATCATCTGGAATGACAAAGGATTCATAGCCTTCGGCATCAGCAAGTCTTTTTAATGCTCCCGATGATTTGTCTGTTGTAACATATATCCTCTCTCTCGCGCCCTCCCTGCCGTATTTCTTTTCAACATATTCTCTGAATATCCTGAATGCTATGGCAGGTTCGGTGGTGGTCCCGGATTTTGAAATCACATTTATCGATATGTCCTTATCCTTGATGATATCGATTATGCCCTTTATGTAAGCGCTGCTTAGATTATTTCCGGCAAAAAATATTCCCGTCCTTTTGCCTTTGCCAAATGGAAGACAATTATAAAAAGGATGGGAGAGCATTTCAACAGCAGCCCTTGCTCCAAGGTAGGAACCCCCTATTCCAATCACAATGAGCACATCCGAATTATCTCTGATTCTTTGTGCGGCTTCCCTTATTTTTTCAAACTCGGCCCTGTCGTATTTATGCGGAAGGTCCAGCCACCCGGTATATTCGCTTCCAGCACCCGATTTTTGGTTCAACATTTCATGGGCTGTTTTAACTTCAGATGAAATCTTTTCAAGTTCACATTGTTCAAAAAATCCACATGATTTACTGTAATCAAACACAAGCTTATTGCTCATATACATACCTCCAAATCAATGGTAATGTTGATTTTGAACATCCCGCTTACCTGTTCACAAAGTTCGTTATACATATAATAAACCACAAATATTAAAATATATCTTACATACAAGGTAATTCTATAATAAATTTTAGCATTGTTCAAGCTTTATGATGGCATTGATAAT
>CALCDS010000220.1 GCA_937900065.1 uncultured Clostridiaceae bacterium
GTTTCAATTCCTTATAGGTATTCTATAAACTCGTTAAGGCTGCATATTATAAGGGTTGCATTATATGATAACATTTCTATTTTTTTTGTTATATTCCTGCAACCCTTTGATAATTCTATATTTTTTTCTTCGTCGAGCCACGGTGTTTTATGCGCTATTATGGGTCGACGCAATTCATATGGCGACTTAAGCTTAAATAAATATATCGCTTTAGTTTTTAGTATGCATGCAACAGCTATCTTTGAATATTTTGTATTCATGAAGATGAATGCCACAAATAAATCTTTATCATCTCATGCATTTAGATTTTGATTCTGCCTTTAATTTTGGATTATTTTTAAATTTTTTGAGCAATCCAACTGAATTTATAAACGCTTTTGCTAAACTCTTGTTGAGATTGACGAAGCAAGCTATGGAGCATTTACTGATTTTGGTAAAGCGAGTCTGCAAAATTTTTGATGAATGATTCAATGAAGCTCATGGCCTAAAAATGCGAACCAGATGTTGATGCTTAAAATAAACATCATTTTCAAATAGAATATAGTTTATTAGACTCCATCTGCAGTCCCGTCTTCAAAGGTTAAATTATGAACCAATACTATTATTTGGAGTATACATCTTGCTTAAAAGTCATCGTCAACTTTCAAATTCTAATCTCATGTTATTTGCTGATTCCCGTAAAGGAGATTCCAATGCACTGAGTTTTGGCCTACATCATATGCTTGGTAATTTTTTAAACACTTTTCTTAATATTTACTTCCGAAACCATATGTAAAAATGGCAAGCATCTTACCGCACTGCCATAGATCTTATATTCGAATCAACCATATCTATTTAAAATAATTCTAAAAAGATATGCAATCCTCTTAGGCATCTGTCTTGAATATTATCTCAACGTTATAATAATCCTATCATCCCTAATAAGTCAAATTTGAGTATTAGCTCATGATTGAACCTGTTATTTTCAAATATTTCTAAATTTTCTTTGGAAAAAGGTATTATGAATTTACAAGACAATGGAACTCTTTGAGTATATGTTTTTAATTTTATACCAATGTTTCAAAAAGCTTTGTAAATATTGTTACTGTCTTTCCGCTTTGATTCCTAATCAATATTTTAATTTGAATAACTTTTCATTCTATGAGAATATATAATGATCATAATTTTTGCAGTATTTCTTTAAGCAGCATCGAATATTTTACCCATTATAATCCATTTCCTGGGAAATGGATTATAATGTAAGCTATTTATCCGAAAATTCAATTTGTGGTATAATAAAATTGCTTTAATAATAGATGTAGCCTTGAACATCACAAAAGTAAAATGGAAAAAAGGGGTAAGTATATGAGTAGCAAAGAAAAATCCAGATTTATTGCCGAGAGCCTTGCAGAAATAACTGACACGCATTCCCGGCAGTTCATAAAAGAAAACAAAAAACTTTTAAGAAGCCTGTTTAAAAAACAAGATACGAAAAAATACACAGAAGTCGTGTCAAATGAAATTGCAGAACTAGTTCATGTCATGAGCGAATGGGAGCAAAAAAGTTTTGATGAACTTGGAGGCTTATCACCCAAACAATATTATTCCAGCTTGAATGATTTTGATGATATGCTTGAGCTCATAGCTCAAATAATTGAAAAGTGCAAGGGCTCGCTTCCTCCACTCCTTACAGAAGCCATAAAAAATTTGCGTGAAAAATTCAGTGATAAAATCGTCATGAAGTTAAATTCAATAATCCCGAATGAGAGTTT
Organism: uncultured Clostridiaceae bacterium; assembly: GCA_937900065.1. Lineage (GTDB taxonomy): Bacteria > Bacillota > Clostridia > Clostridiales > Oxobacteraceae > CALCDS01. The sequence continues at coordinate 1,752 of CALCDS010000220.1, forward strand.
AAAACTTGATACGGTTCAAAAGGCTGAACTTAAGATTGCTGAATTGACAGCTTCAGAAAAATTTGTTGATCCCATGTCAAAACTCTTGTTCAGATTTGACAAAAGCACTGACGATGAAACTGTAGAATACATAATGAAGGTATTGAAAAGCATAGGCAAACCGTCGATCCCATGCCTTATTGCAGTATGCGAGAAAAGCGGGCACAAGGGAATCGTATATGCAAATTCCCTCAAAACTCTTGCGGACATTGCTTCGGAAAACAAATCTGAAGAAATATATAAGTACTTAAAAGAATGCTTTAGAAAAAGCGATGAAAAAGTCATTGAAGCCATGGCTCTTGGACTTTACGGTGATGGAAGAGCAGTTACGGCCATAAGGACATATGTTGAAAGAAACATACTCAATATGAATGAAACAAAGTATTCCATGTTTAGAGATATTATCACAAGGTTGGGAGGAATTGTTTCAGACCTTGACGATGAATATATATCTTGCCACAACTATTAAATAGTAAAATTATAGTAGGGCTGTATATAAACCAATGATGTTTGACTTTTCAATTTTCAAAAATGATTTGCAGCTTTCTGAAATTCTAAAGCAGCGCAGCATATAAAAAGCATATACACTTTGCATACACTTGATGGATTTTCAAACTGCCGCCTGATTATAAGGCTGGCAGTTTGAAAATTTACAAATCATTTATTGATTGACTTTATATATTTAAACCCGCCTTCAATATTTATGACAGTGCATTTTCCATATTCAGAAGCAAAATTAAAAAAATAATCGATTCTATCAAATATGCTGCATAATGCACATTTGATGACTCCTCCATGTGTTATGACAAGGACTTTTTTATAAGCCTTTGGTATATCGTCAATGAATTCGCATGTTCTCTTGTACACATCAGACAGGCTTTCACCTTCCGGAAATTTGAAATCTATGCAATCATTTTTCCACTTTCCGCAATCCTTAGGATATTTTTTTTCTATCTCCTTATATGTAAGTCCCTCAAACAATCCGAAATCAACTTCACTTATCCTTTCATCGACTTCACCTTTAAAGCCTAAAATCTGTGCAGTTTGAAGCGCTCTTTTAAGTGGGCTCACATAAACTTTATCAAAATCTTCGTCCTTTAATTTTTCCTTCAATGCATATATTTCGCCTATTCCCTCACTGGAGAGAGGGAAGTCTGTTTTCCCTGCATATATTCCTTTTATATTGCACTCTGTCATTCCATGCCTTACCATTACTATATCCACTTGAATACCCCCAGAAACGCAGCCATACTGACGATTTCGCATAATTCATTGTCAGCGCCATAAACATCGCCCGTAAGTCCCCCTATTGTTTTATAAGACTTTAGAGTCAACAACAATGAAGCCAAAAATGAAGCTAAAAGCGGGATGAGGTAATATGGTGAAAAGACAAAAGTTATAAAAAGTATGTATGCAATAAGAGCTATAATGAAATATTTTTTCTTATTTACCCTTATTTCAGTAGCGGCCATACCGTCATCTCTTGCAGGCCTTCCGTAGGATATGAGCATCAAAAGCATAAGCCTCGAATTACCGCATGAAAGCATCAATGCTGATGGAATATCCCTATATAAATTCGATATCAGTACATATTTAAACAGCACATCCAAAATCAAAGATATTGTCCCAAATGGGCCTATCCTGCTGTCTTTCATTATTGCGAGTACTTTTTCTTTTCCTCTTGCGGAATAAAAACCGTCACAAGTATCGGAAAGACCGTCCATGTGGAGCCCCCCTGTCAGAAATATAAGCGACGAAACTGCTAAAAGGGATGCTATATCATTGCCTGCATGGGAAAAAGCAAGATACACTCCCCCGGATATTATTCCTATGACCATACCCACAAAGGGATAAAAAAGTTGGCTTTCGCATATGTTCTTATCATTATAATCAACATTTATGTTTATGGGCAGCCTTGTTAAAAATTGAAAAGCAAGTATCAACGGACTTATCATTATTTTATCCTCAAAGGGATGCCGCAGGTTACAATATAAACTTCATCGCTCAAACCTGCGATTTTTTGATTCACCCGTCCGGCTATATCCCTGTACGCCCTGGCAACATGGTTTTCAGGAACAATAGAGCATCCCACCTCATTTGTAACCATGACCAGATTGAAATTTTTGTCCCTTATTTTATCAACGAGGCTGCCAATCTCATTCATGACCGTATCCTCCACTTTTTTTTGGATCTTAAAGGATAACTTATCCATATTTTTCGTAATGTCAAACATTATATTGGAAGTTAAAACCGTTATGCAGTCAAGTATGTAATTTTTTTCGTCTCCTATGCAATCGCACAAGTCATAATTGCCTTCAAAAGTCCTCCACTCGGATGGCCTAAATGTTCTGTGAAGCCTTACCCTCTCTTCCATTTCATCATCACAGATTTTTGAAGTGGCAATATAGACAACATCTTTATATCCCTTGTACAAAGACTGTGCAAATGAACTTTTTCCGCTTCTTGCACCGCCTGTGACCAAAACTATTCCCATATAATCACCCTTTATTTCTATATCAAATCAATTTTTCTTTAAATAACCGATAACATTGACTTCAGGCACAGTATCAAGTATATCATCAATGCACTGAAAATCTATTGCTGCGATAACTGAAGTCGATGGTCCGCCGGATCTTTTTATATCTATGTTTTGTTTGCTTTCAAGATTAAGAATTAAACCATTATTGCGGGCAAGTTGTGCTGCCTCATAAGCTATGCCTTTAGAACCCACTGGCACTATTTCATATATCAGGTCATTTTTCAACATTTTATATATCGTTTTATAATCCACTATTTCGCTGCCTTTTGCCGAAATCACTTCATTTCCAACTTTGGGAAGTCCAACGCTTATCACTGCTGCCTCATGCTTTACATTGTTGATTTTCAACTTTTTACTATATCCGATCCCCACAGCGATTATCCCGATTCCAGTTGAAATCGTATCAAAATTTTCCTCAGTGCTCCCGGTAAGCACTATATCTTTTATATCTGCCAATGCAAGTTCGGATCTTATTCCGCTTATTATCCCTTCACCCGTAGGATTCATCTCATCGCAGACTCCATCTGCAATAGTCACAACTTGCGCGCCTGAACAAATCACCTCGAGCAAAACCACCCTGGCTGCAAATTTTCCCACAATGAACGGAGATACCTTAAGCACATCCCCTTTTTTCATGCCAATGCTCCCGGAACTATCACAAGCTATGACCATTGTATTGTTATCATCAATCGTTATCAAGCTTAGATCCCTTACTTTTTTTACTTCCATGACTTAATGCTCCCCGGCAAAAAAACATATATTACATGAGCAATTATTATGTTCAGCAAAGCGGCCAATGTCAATATCGGCAGCATGGCTAATACTCCCTTGCCGACTATGGGCATGATTACAAATACAGATACCGGTCCGTTTATGATAACTCCTATAATGCTTGATAATATCACGGCCAATGCTTTATTTGTTCTGTAAAAGAATTTGTATGTCGCCCCAAATAAAGCCATGGTAAGTGCCATATCCAGCATGATTATCATATGTACAGGAACGCTGAGCGGAAATCCACTGGTCGCCGAAGTAAGCAGATGGCCGACTGCCCCGACTATGGCGCCATATAATGGCCCAAAGATGAGCGAGGCTAAAAAGCCCGGCATAGAATCAAAAGCAACGGTACCGGCAATCTTTATATTTGCGCCGATAAAGCTTATCGCTATAAAAAGCGATGTTATTACTATTTTTCTCGTTTTCATTATTTTAATATCCCCTTTCTTTTTTAAGCTTTTGTAAATTAAAAAAACTTCCGTTTTATTGGAAGTTCCTCTACCACATATTCAATACAAAAAACGCCGCCCAGGCGGTATGTTTTGCAACAGATACGCTGCCTTCCCTCCGAAGTGTATCATGATTCCAGACAGGTCTCCTGGCTCACGCCTCATCCTCTTCTTTCCTTCCCGGTTTCCCAGTGGATCAAGATTCGTTCACGTATACAGTAGCGGGGGCTGCAGCGGATTTTCACCGCTTTCCCTTAACCTGAAATCAAATATTCATTTCATATATATAATAAAATTGCTGATTAGAAAATCAAAGATCATACGAATAATCCATATAGCCATCAATGCAAACATCAGAAATTTTCAATCAAATACAGCGATATTATAGGACAGATCAAACAGCTTGTCAATATAAACATATTTTTC
>CALCDS010000221.1 GCA_937900065.1 uncultured Clostridiaceae bacterium
CGATTGCTAAAAACTATACATTGAATCTGAAATATACTACATCTCCGTCCTGCATGACATATTCTTTGCCTTCAGAACGTATCAGCCCTTTTTCCTTGGCAACGGCTTCGCTTCCAACCTTTACAAGCTCTTCATATGGAATGACTTCGGCCCTTATAAAACCTCTTTCGATGTCTGAATGTATTTTGCCTGCAGCCTGAGGAGCTTTTGTTCCTTTTTTGATTGTCCATGCTCTGACTTCTTCAGGGCCTCCGGTGAGAAAACTGATAAGCCCAAGCAGTCTGTAGCTTTCCTTTATAAGTTTGTCAAGTCCTGATTGTTCAAGCCCGTATCCTGATAGGAACTCTTTTTTCTCATCGTCGCTAAAATCTGCGATCTCCTCTTCCATTTTTGCACATATGACTACAGCGCCTGAACCTTCTTTTGCAGCATGCTCCTTTACGCTTTTTACATATTTGTTTTTATCAAGGTCATATAAATCATCTTCAGAAACATTGCATACATAAAGAACAGGTTTTGAAGTCAGCAGAAAGAGCTGCCTTACAATCGCTTCTTCATCTTCGTCAAACTCCATATTCCTGACCGGTATTCCTTTTTCAAGCGAGTCCTTTATTCTTTCAACAATCTTTGCTTCAAGCACAAGGCTTCTATCACCGGACTTTGCAGCTTTCTTGGATTTGTCAAGCCTTTTTTCCATTATTTCAAGGTCTGAAAATATGAGCTCCAAATTTATTGTTTCAATATCTCTTACAGGGTCAATGCTGTTTTCGACATGTACTATGTTCTCATCCTCAAAGCACCTTACAACATGTACTATGGCATCAACCTCTCTTATATGTGATAGAAATTTGTTTCCAAGGCCTTCGCCTTTGCTCGCACCCTTTACCAGGCCTGCGATGTCGACAAATTCTATTGCAGTTGGTGTTGTTTTTTTAGGTTTGTACATTTTGGTGAGCACATCAAGCCTTTCATCAGGCACTGAAACTACGCCCACATTCGGCTCTATAGTACAGAAAGGGTAATTGGCCGCTTCTGCCCCAGCTTTTGTTATTGCATTGAACAGTGTGCTTTTGCCAACATTAGGCAAACCTACTATTCCAAGCTTCATTGAAATCTTCCTTTCACCTTTATTGATTGTTTATAATCAGTCCACTGTAAAATTAAATTTATCCTTGATATAAAATGGACTGATTTCATAGTCAATCTACATTGATTATTTTTTTATTTTTAAAGTAGACGGACTATATTAGTGACTTTTCCCTGCTTCTATGATCTAATGATAAGGCATAGAAGGCATGTTCTAGTTCATTTACTAAAAATTATACATTAAGGCATAACCCATTTCAAGTTTATCGGTATTATGCACAAGTTTAATTAGGCATACAGTCTTTGAAACAATAGCTTTCGTTATGACTTAATACAAAATTTGCCAATTTAGATTATGTATTGACATATATTGCTATTAGTTGTAATATTTAATAAACACCACTTCACCACTAAAAAATATTTGGTGGTGCTTAAAATGGATTGCTGCATTTTAGAAAATATGAGGCAGAAGCTTTATGCTGCCATGGATGATGGGGATAACGATATAGCATATAAAATAAGCAGGCAGATTGATGAGCTGATAATAGAATATTATAAATCTGAAAATGTGAGAAAATAATATAGTATAAGGTTCTCTTAAGATATTTTAACGATACATATAATTTAAAAGGGGCTGCCATATATAGCCGTCATTTTGCGCATAGCCCAAAATGACGCTCTCACTTTGGACAGTTGCCGGCTCGTTACAGTGATTGTTTTGTGGATAAATGGGGTGTTGCACAATGAATAAATGGTTCATTGTGCAACACCCTCTTTGATTTTTTGGATTTTCTGATATCAGAAAAATTTTATTTTTAAAAGGTAGAAGGAATTTTGATATTTGTATAGAATAAATTGAGTAAAGTGGTTAGAAGTGGTGTAAAGTGGAGTAGAATCCCCTGGAGGATAAAAATGTTTATCGGTGAATATCAGCACGCTCTCGATACCAAAAACAGAATTATTATACCATCGAAGTTCAGGGACAATCTTAAGGATAACTTTGTCGTCACAAAGGGTCTGGACAATTGTCTTTATGCATACCCAATGGAAGAATGGGCAAACCTAGAGCAAAAGTTAAAATCGCTTCCATTATCAAGCAAAGATGCGAGGGTTTTTGTGAGGTTTATTTTTTCAGGGGCTGTGGAATGCGAGCTTGATAAGCAAGGAAGATTTGTAGTGCCCATGAACCTTATACAGTATGCAGGAATAAAAAAGGATGTAGTAATAATAGGCGTATCAACCAGGTTTGAAATATGGAGCAAAGAGAAGTGGGATGAATATAATAATTCGAATATCGATTTCGATGAGATAGCTGATAAGATGTCACAGCTTGGAATTTAGGAGTAAAGGACGGTATGTATGGGATTCTATCATGTTCCGGTAATGTTGAAGGAGACTGTGGACAGTCTGGTTTGGAAGACTGACGGATGTTATGTCGATGGCACGATAGGCGGAGGAGGCCACTCAAGCGAGATATTAAAAAGGCTGAACGAATGCGGAAGTTTAATCGGTATAGACCGTGACCAAAATGCACTTGAAGCTGCGGCGCTGAAGCTTGAAGAGTACAAAGATAAAATAACGCTCGTTCATAGCAATTTCAGCAGTATAAATCAAGTGCTTAAATCATTAAATATTTCAAAAATCGATGGAATGATGCTCGATTTAGGGGTATCGTCTCCTCAATTAGACAATCCCGAAAGGGGATTTAGCTATATGCATGATGCACCCCTTGATATGAGGATGGATACGGATATGGGATTGACGGCTGCAGACTTGGTCAACAGCAGCACTGAAGAAGAATTGAAAAGGATAATACAAAAGTATGGAGAGGAAAGATGGGCGTCCAGAATAGCGGAATTTATAGTAAGAGAAAGAGTAAAACATCCGATCTCAACTACTTTTGAACTAGTGGATATAATAAAAAGCGCAATACCTGCTTCAGCGAGGAGGAGAGGCCCTCATCCCGCAAAGCGGACTTTCCAGGCACTTAGGATAGCTGTGAACCATGAACTTGATGAAATTGAAGATGCCATACCGAAAATAGTTGAAGTTTTAAATCCAAAAGCTAGGTTATGCATAATTACATTTCATTCATTGGAGGACAGGATAGTCAAGGAATCATTCAAAAAACTTGAAAATCCATGTACTTGTCCACCGGAATTACCTGTATGTGTGTGCAACAAAAAACCGAAAGTAAGGATTATAACACACAAACCTATAACGCCTGGAAGAAAAGAGCTTGATAGCAATCCGAGGGCAAGAAGCGCAAAGCTTAGAGTAGTCGAAAGCTTATGAACTGTTCTAAATGGCAGTGGAGGTGAATAAACTTGGTAGTAGCCAAAAAAGACAGAAGTACATACGGACCTATAAGTTATGGCAGTGAAGCATATGATTATAAAAAATATGAAGAGCCAAGGAAGAAACATAAAAACCTTGCAAATCATAAAAATAAAACCAATCGAAAAAGACAGCTCAAGCTGATAAGCATGGTCGCTTTGATGCTGTGCACTGGCATGCTGATCGTGGGCAGATATGCTCTTATAGTGAATTTAAACAAGCAATATTTGGATTTAAAGAATACTCTTGCTGAAAATGAAAAGGCTAATGAGACTCTGAATATCAAGCTTATGAAATACTATGATATAAAAGAGATTGAAAAGAATGCAACAACAAAGCTTAATATGGTGCGTCCCGACAGCAGCAATATTGTTTATATAAACATTGACAATATCGATAAGAAGAAAAATGTTGCAAATGTGGATAAGTCTTCAAAGCCTGAGGTCGGTTTTATAGGCAAGATAGCAAAATTTTTTAATTAGTTTTTAAGGGGGCATATTTTTTGAGGGGGGTAAAGAACCCAAATATCAACCTTATAATAAGGAAAAGGTTAGTAATACTTTTTGGAATTATTTTTTTTATAATGCTTGCTCTTATAGGAAGATTAGGATGGATACAAATCGTACAAAGCCCATATCTTCAAAAGCTTGCGGTTGAACAATGGACCAATGACGTAAAAATCGATGCCAAAAGGGGCAAGATACTTGACAGGAACGGGGAAGAACTTGCCATAAGTGCGAGCTGCGAACGTGTGGACCTCTATATGCGCGATTTGCTTAATGCTGAAAAGGAAAACAAGGATATAAAAAAGGAAATGGCAGCAAAGCTTTCAGCGATATTGGGAGACAGTTCTGATACGATACTTAAGAAATTAAATGCTACGCTTTCAAATGGAAAACCGATGAACAGCGTTACAATAAAAAGAAGAATAGATAAAAGCCAAGCAGACAAAATCAGGGAATTAAAACTTCCTGGAATAGTAGTTTCCGAAGATTCCAAAAGATACTATCCCAACGGTAATTTCCTTGCAAATGTGCTTGGCTTTACAAATATAGATGGAGCAGGCCAAGAGGGCATTGAATTAAAATATGACAAGGAATTGAAAGGCACGCCGGGATGGGTGGTTATGGAAGCCGACAGGTACAGGCGCGAGATGCCGTACAATATTTCAGACTATAAGGATCCCGTAAACGGCAATGACATAATACTTTCAATAGATGAATCAATACAGCTTTATGTTGAAAAAGCAGTTGAAAATGCTTTGATTGAAAACAAGGCTAAATCAGCCACAGCCATAGTTATGGATCCAAAAACCGGAGAAATACTGGCAATGGCTACAAAGCCGGATTTTGACCCAAATGATCCTAAAAAAATGGACGGTTACAAGGACGTGCAGGAGATGATGAAATCCTGGAGCAACAGGGCCGTTACATTTACATATGAACCCGGTTCGGTTTTCAAAATAGTAACTGCGACTGCAGCTCTTGGAGAAAACCTTGTGAGCGATACAGACAGGTTTAACTGCCCGGGCTACAAGATAGTAGGAGGCAGAAGGATAAAGTGCTGGAAAACCGTAGGGCATGGATCACAGAGCTTTGCAGAGATACTTCAGAATTCATGCAATGTAGGATTCATGACGTTAGGAGAGAAAATAGGGAAGGATACTCTTTACAAATATATAGATGCATTTGGGTTCAGCAAGCCTACAGGTATAGATGTGACTTTTGAAGAGCCTGGATATAAGATGCCTATATCAAAGGTAGGGCCTGTTGAACTTGCAAATATTTCATTCGGCCAGGGCATAACCGTGACGCCGATCCAGATGGCATCAGCTTATGCTACGATTGCAAATGGCGGTAAGATGATGGAGCCCCATATTGTTAAGGAGATACAGAGTACGGATAAAGATGGAAATATAATCGAAAGCCGAAAAATACAGCCTAAGGTTATAAGGCAGGTAGTGGATGAAAATACTGCAAACAAGCTTAAAGGGTATCTTGAGGGTGTCATAACTGTCGGAGGAGGTCATCAGGCATATGTTGACGGATACAGGATCGCAGGCAAGACAGGCACGGCGCAGAAAGCCGAAGGAGGAAGATATGTATCCGGAAAGTATGTTACTACATTTGTAGGAATAGCACCGGTTGATGATCCGCAGTTTGTGGTATATGTTTCAGTTGATGAACCGGATCCTTCAAAATATTATGCAAGCATGGTCGTAGCACCTGTAGCAGGCCAAATATTTAAGGACATATTTATAAGCCGAAATGTGCCGCCCAACAACGATACTAAGTCCAGCATAGATATAGTGCTGCCGAATGTAATAGGAATGTCTGAAAAGGATGCTATAAATAGGCTTAAAGTGAGCGGATTTTCAGTAGAAGTTGATGGAACCGGAAGCGTAGTTGGGAATACCAATCCTATTCCAGGACTTTCAATAAAATCAGGATCTAAGGTAATACTTTACATGGGAAATGGCCAGAATTATAATAATAAAGTGATTGTGCCGAACCTTAAAGGCTTGAGCGAAAAAGAGGCAAAGGAATTGCTTGACTCCTTAGGCCTTAAGTTAAATGCATCGGGAAGCGGTTTCATTGTAAAGCAAAATCCTGATGTAGGCTCATCCGTTCAAAAGGGGAGTTCAATCGGTGTAGTTATGGAAGTCGTGGGAGATTGATGACAATGCTAAGATTTAGGCTGCAAGCTTAAGATGATGAGTCTTGCTTTACATTTTAATACTGCAATCTTTATAGACGTTCTTCTAAAATATGAAGAACGTCTATAAATAAGGGCTATAATCATAAATATATAAAACCAGAACTTCTTTTTGCTTGAAATAGTCTAATCTAAGATTGCAGTTGAATCATCGAATTAAATGTAATGTTCTTGCATAATTGAGGGTGATAAGATGAAATTATCGAAAGTCATAGAAGGCTTTGAAAGCATTTTGATAAAAGGAAACATTGATTCTGAAATCACAGGGATTGCGTATGATTCACGCAGTGTTGACGAGGGGTATGCATTTGTATGCATAAAGGGCTTTAAAACTGACGGGCATAATTATATAAATGATGCCGTATCCAAAGGCGCAAGGGTCGTGGTCGTGGAAAGCGATGTTGAAATTCCAAAAGGAATTACAGCGCTTAAAGTGCATGATACAAGAGAGGCACTGGCGCTTATGTCTGCCGCTTATTATGGTTTTCCTTCAAGGTCCATGAAACTGATCGGGGTTACAGGAACCAATGGTAAGACAACCACGACATACCTTATAAAATCGATACTTGAACAGAACGGGTACAAGGTTTCTCTCATCGGCACGATTTCAAACATAATAGACGGCAAGGCAATTGAAGCCAAAAGAACCACTCCTGAATCGAGCGACTTGCAGGAGATGTTTTCACAGATGAGAGATGTTTCAACTGATTATTGCGTTATGGAGGTATCTTCCCATTCATTGGCGCTTAAAAGGGTGGAAGGATGCTTCTTTAATGTCGGCATATTTACCAATTTGACTCGGGATCATTTGGATTTTCATAAGACTTTTGAGAATTACTTGAATGCAAAGATGAAATTATTCAAGCAGTCTGCCGTTGCAGCAGTCAATTTGGACGACAATTACTCAAATGAGGTGTTGAGCAGGATTACAACACCTGTGATAGGTTATTCTGAAGAAGATAAAGGAGATGTAAAGGCTTCGGATGTAGAGGTCAATTCAAAATATACCAGCTTTACGCTCCGCTACAAAGGTGAGAGCATAAAGATTAAACTGTCATTGCCGGGAAGGTTCAATGTATACAATGCACTTGCCGCTGCATCGGCCTGCATTGCTGAAGGCGTTCATTTGAATGTGATAAAGCAGGGGCTGGAAAATGTAAAAAGCGTTGCCGGAAGATCTGAAGTCATAGACAGCGGCAGAGGGTTTACCATAATAATAGATTATGCCCATACTCCCGACGGGCTGAAAAATATTTTAAAAACCATACGTGAATATGCTAAAGCAAAAGTGATAACGGTTTTCGGATGCGGCGGTGACAGGGATAAGACCAAAAGACCTGAAATGGGTGAGATAGCAGGCAAGCTTTCCGACTTTTGTTTTGTTACATCGGATAATCCAAGGACCGAGGACCCGGAAGCGATAATAAACGGTATATTGCCGGGAATAAAAAAGACTTCCGCACCTTACGAGGTAGTGACGGACAGAAAGGAAGCCATAAAAAGGTCCATAAACAAAGCAGAGCGTGGCGATGTGGTGCTTATCGCCGGGAAAGGCCATGAAACTTATCAGGTTTTAAATAACAGAACCATACATTTTGATGAAAGAGAAATAATCAACGAAATACTAAATGACAAACTCTAATTAGAGGAATCGACTTGTAGGAAGAAGGGGAGAAGATGAACACTATCATAGTGTCAATCTTGATTGCTTCATTGATTGGGATTATATTGGGACCGGTGATAATTCCGATCCTTAAAATACTTAAATTTGGTCAGAATGTCAGGGACGATGGCCCGAGATCCCATCTAAAAAAGACGGGTACTCCGACCATGGGAGGAATAGTAATAATATTATCGCTGATGATTACGACCTTGATTATCAATAAAGGCTTTAAGGGATTTTATGCAATTGCAATGATTACGACTCTGGGATACGGATTGATCGGGCTTTTAGATGACAGCATAAAGATAATAAAGGAGAGGTCGCTTGGGCTTAGAGCATATCAGAAAATCATAGGACAACTTATTTTTGCGGTTGCTCTTGCTTTATATGCGTACAATAATCCTTTGATAGGAAGCAGGCTGCTGATACCTTTTACTCGAAAATATATAGATCTTGGGATATGGTATGTACCACTGACTTCGATATTTGTGATAGTCGGCACCGTAAACAGCGTGAATCTGACCGATGGACTTGATGGTTTGTGCTCGACCGTCACCATGGTTGTTTCATTGTTTTTTGTATTTGTATGCTACGGGCTTAATCTTGATGATATGGCAGTGTTTGCGGCAGCAATAGCAGGGGCATGTTTGGGATTTTTAAGGTATAATTCATATCCAGCCAAAGTTTTTATGGGTGATACAGGATCCCTTGCACTAGGAGGTGCTGTTGCATCGCTTGCGGTTTTGAGCGGCCTGTCATTGTATCTGCCGATCGTCGGGCTTATATATGTACTTGAGGCCGTATCCGATATACTGCAGGTGGCATCATTCAAATTGACAGGCAAAAGGATATTCAAGATGGCGCCGTTGCATCACCATTTTGAACTTTCAGGATGGCATGAGACAAAAGTAGTTTCCGTTTTTGGAATTGTGACCGTACTTTTATGTTTGGTCGGACTTTTGGGATTGTCCTGAAATAGTATATTAGTTTGAATAATCGATACCTATATATTAATTGGAGGGTATTATATGGCAAAAAAACGCGGCTCATGTGATTTTATACTGCTGCTTATTGTACTGATGCTTTTATCGATAGGCCTTATAATGGTGTTCAGTGCGAGTTCTGTATCTGACCTTGCATATCAAAACGATGCATATTACACTTTTAAAAGGCAGCTGTCTTGGTCAGGTATAGGGCTTCTTGCAATGGTCTTTATGATGAATTTCGATTACCATAGGCTTAAAAAGTTTTCAAAACCTATACTGGTATTGTCGATAATATTGCTTGTTATTGTACTTTTTATGCCTGCAAAGCATAATGCAAACCGCTGGATAGGCCTTGGAAGCACATCTTTGGGATTTCAGCCTTCTGAAATCGCCAAGTTTTCAGTGATATTATATATGGCGGCAAGTATTTCAGATAAAAAGGATAAAATAAGATCTTTTGTTTATGGAGTGCTGCCATATGCATTGATAGGCGGGCTGATATTTGTTTTGATATTGATAGAGCCAAATTTGAGCGTGGCCGGAACCGTATTGATCGTTGTTTTCTTATTGCTGATAACTGCAGGATCTAAAAAAAGCCATCTTACATTGCTTGCTTTGCTTGGAATCGCTGCTGCAGCCGTATTTACGCTTTCAGAAGATTACAGATACAAAAGGCTCACGGCTTTTTTAGACCCTTGGAAAGATCCTTTAGGCGATGGATACCAGGCTATACAGTCTTTGCTTGCGCTTGGATCAGGAGGGCTTATGGGAGCAGGACTTGGGAAATCACGCCAGAAATTCTTTTATATACCTGAAGCTCAAAACGATTTTATTTTTTCAATAATAGGTGAGGAACTTGGTTTTTTTGGTACAACAGGCGTTATATTTCTATTTATATTGTTGACTTGGAGAGGCGTCAAAACAGCATTGAATGCACCTGATATGTTTGGAAGCCTGCTTGCGGCTGGAATAACTTCATTAATAGCTGTTCAGACGATAATAAATATAGCTGTAGCAACCTCCTCAATGCCTGTAACCGGTATACCGCTTCCCTTTATAAGCTATGGAGGCTCGTCTTTGACTTTTACATTGGCAGCTGTGGGGGTACTCTTAAACATATCAAGGTACAGCAAAGTTGACAGGGACTAAATAAGTAACACTCCCTTTAAAATAAGCATAATATAATATATGCCAGGAGACCATTTCTTTTATTTATGCAGCTTCCGGGGGTGTTATTGTTGAGTAAATATATCATACAAGGCGGCAGAGAAATAAATGGCGTTATAAGAATAGGAGGGGCTAAAAATTCAGTTTTACCCATATTCGCAGCTACTATACTGAGCGGCAGGAAAAGTATAATACATGATTGTCCCATACTAAAAGATGTTGAAATAATGATTGACATACTAAAGGTTTTAGGTTGTAGTGTAAAGCGTGAAGGTCACACAGTGATAATAGACACGTCCGGCTATATAGAATATGAAGTTCCCGATATCCTGGTAAGAAAGATGCGATCTTCGATTGTTTTGCTGGGAGCTCTTATATCGAGAGTTAAAAAAGCTAAAATCTGCTTCCCAGGAGGGTGCGATATTGGTCCAAGACCTATAGATTTGCATTTGAAAGGATTGGAACAGCTTGGCGTTAAGATAAATGAATCACATGGCACGATTTATTGCGAAGCTTCGGACTTAAAAGGGGCTGACATACATTTGGATTATCCAAGTGTTGGTGCGACTGAAAACATACTTTTAGCTTCAGTGTTTGCCAAAGGGACTACAACAATAAGGAATGCAGCTAAGGAGCCTGAAATTGGAGATTTGCAGAACTTTTTGAACATAATAGGTGCAAAGGTAAGTGGTGCGGGCACCAACAATATAAGAGTTGAGGGTGTTAAATCCTTAAATGATGGAGAACATACAATAATCCCTGACAGGATAGTGGCAGGAACGTATATGGCGGCTGCCGCTTCAACCGGCGGCAATCTTGAGCTTCAAAATATAAATGTAGAGCATATGCAGCCAATTATAGCCAAGCTAAAAGAGATGGGGTGCGATATATATTTCAAGGATGGTAGCATGCATATTACCTCACCTAAAAGGCTAAGGGCTGTTGATATCGTAAGGACGCTGCCATATCCGGGTTTCCCCACAGATATGCAAGCACCGATAGTGGCCCTTTTGAGCAAGGCAAAGGGAACTTCAATAATGATCGAGACTGTTTTTGAAAATAGATTCAAGCATGTGGAAGATCTCATTTGTATGGGAGCAAATATTAAAGTTGACGGAAGGATAGCCATTATAAGGGGCAGAAGCAGACTTACCGGGGCAAATGTCACTGCACGGGATTTAAGGGGCGGTGCGGCTTTGGTGTTAGCCGGTTTGAGTGCCGAAGGGACCACTGTTCTAGATGCAGTCGAACATATAGATAGAGGATATGAAGATATCCATTTGCATTTGCAGCAGCTTGGCGCCGATATAGTTCGGATATAATTGCGGCTTTTAGGCCGCACTAGGATATTTTTTTAAAAAATATGCATTATACGTGGACAACCTATGAATTGGGGTGATTTATATAACCTACGCTGATATACAGAAAAGGATAAGAAGAAGGAAAATAAGGTTTAGGATATTTATGTTTATTATAGTGTTATCCACTATTGGAATATATATGTTTACATACCCGATAATCAAGGTTAAAAACATTGAAGTCAGCGGAAACAATATTGTTCCTACAGATAAGATTATTGCGTTGTCAGAGATAAATAAAGGCGATAATATGCTTAAATTGAATATGAGAAGAATAAGGGAAAATATATATACAAATCCTTATGTTGAGGTATGTAAAGTAAAGCGTTCTGTGTTAGGATATGTATATATAACCATAAATGAAAGAATGAATGCAGGTATTGCTCCATACAACGGCAAATATATCACGTTTGATAAAAAAGGTGTTATCATAGAAATATTAGACAAGTCGAACAGCGTAAACTTGCCTTTGATAAGCGGTCTAAATATAAAAAGTGCAATGCCTGGGAAGCTGATGGAAGTATCGGATCAAAGGCAGTTGGAAGCCGTAAAAATTATTTTCGACGGCATAACAACCAGTGATTTATCTGATATAATAAGTGGAGTAGATATTACTAATTTGTTGTCAATCTTATTGAAGACAAATCATGGGTTTAACATAGAGATAGGTACCATAGACAATATAGATAAAAAGCTTATGATTTCAAAAGAAATCATTGAAAAAGATATCTTAAAAAGAGAACTAAAGGGCACACTTGATGTAAGTTTTGAAGGTAACCCTGTATTCAGGCTTCAATAATCAAAATTACAATTTTAGTATTTTAGCAAATATCTAAATTAAACATACATTCCCTTTCATTGAGGAGGAATATTGAATGAAATTGTCAAGAGCACAACTCTTTATTGCGCTGGTATGCGTGATATTGGGATTCATGCTGGCATACCAGTTTAAAAATGCTAAAAATATAACGACCATTGCCAACACAAGACAGATTGAGAACTTGCAGAAACAGCTTGAGGATGCCCAAAAGCAAAAGGAGGAGCTTGAGAAGAACATAGCAGAGTTGGATAAAAAAATACAGGGATATGAAGAAAATGCTGCTCAGGGCAGCAGCATTGCTGAAAGCCTAAAAAAGGAACTTGATAATGCAAGGATGTTTGCAGGCCTTACAAAGGTGGAAGGGCCGGGAGTCACCGTAACTTTAAGCCCTCAGAAATCGAATATAGAGAACAATGTAAATGTACCTGTAGACGCATATAGTCTGCAAATGGTTATAAATGAACTTAATGCCTGTGGCGCGGAGGCTATAATGATAAACAACCAGAGGCTTGTAAGTTCTACACAGATAAGAGATGTCGGCTCGGATATGTATTTTAATGTATCGATAAATGGAATCAAATTTTCTTCATTGGATAATTTTGATATAAAAGCAATCGGAGATCCGGATGCGTTAGAGAGCGGTCTTAAATTGGTCGACGGAGTTCAGCAAACGCTTGTTGACAGTGGATTAGGCGTCGATATTAAAAAGTCTGACAAAGTCACCATTTTAAAATCCCAGAAAGTAAGCGAATTTAACTTTGCAAGACCAGCGAAAGAAGGTGAGTAGATGATACCTATAATTGGTTTACTTGTTGGTCTGATATTAGGCATCATTCTTCCTGTTAATGTTCCACGTACTATGTCGCTATACCTATCCATTGCACTTTTGGCATGTTTGGATTCAGTGTTTGGAGGCATAAGGGCCAGCTTGGAAAACAAATTTGATACAGATATCTTTATATCAGGTTTCTTTGGAAATGCAATACTTGCCGCAGGCCTTACTTATTTAGGCGACAGATTGAATGTACCTATATACTATGCTGCAATCGTTGTGTTTGGAGGCAGGCTTTTTCAGAACTTTGCAGTTATGAGAAGAGAAATAATAGAAAATATAAGGAGAAAGAAAGGCATCAAGAATTCCAATGTTGTTAAATCCGGGGGAGAGGACGATGAAATTTAATGAATCGAAAATGCTTATACTTATAGTATGTGCAATACTCGGTTTTTTGCTGGCATCACAGATAAGTTTCATAAAACCCAATACCGGAGGAGTCTATACTTTCAAGAGCTATCAACAGGCAGTTGCTCAAATCAGAAAACTCAACAGTGAGATTGGAATATTGGACAGTCAGAAAAGGAAGCTTGAATCTGATTTGTCCAAGTTTAATATGAATAGCCAGTCCACATCTCAAATCATAAAACAGTTGGGCGATGAATTATATAAGCATGATTTTGAAGAAGGGCTTTTGGATGTAAAAGGTCCGGGAATCATCATCACTTTATCCGACAATCCTTATGCCGGAGAATATGATGATCCTGCTTTTCACATAGTTCACGATCTGGATTTGAGAGAACTTGTATGGATGCTTAAAAATGAAGGAGCAGAGGCCATTTCTGTAAATGGACAAAGAGTCATCCATAAGACTGAATTTTCATGTGATGGACCAACCATAATAATCAATGGCGAAGGGCTTACCCCTCCATATATAATAAAAGCCATAGGTGATCCCAATACGATATCATATGCATTGAGCCGTGAAGATGGCATACTAAGAGATTTTGAAAAAAGAGGACTTTTATCAATACCCGATGATTTAAAAAGATCGGATAATATAACTATAGTTCGCTATGGCAAAAGCACAGGCTATCAGTATATGCAGCCGGTTAAAGATTAAAATGAGCATTATTGGGGATACCGTCCTATATTAATAGGGCGGTAATCCATAAAATAATTAAAATATTAGTAAATAAAAAAGGATAATTATGTTTTATGTTGAATTATTAATACTTGTGAGGGAGGATTGTGTTAGGGGGGAGTTGATTTAAATAATGAATGAAGCAGCAGTTGGCATAGACATAGGTTCATCAAAAGTTTGTACTATAATAGGAGAATTGAATAAGAATAGCCAACTTCAAATCATGGGAGTCGGTACAGCCGAATGCAGGGGTTATAGAAAAGGGATAATAGTTGATATAGATAATACCTCCCGGGCAATAACGAACTCGGTGGAACAAGCAGAACGCATGTCAGGCATGGAAGTAAAGTCAGCCTATATAAGCATGCCCGGCGGATTGGCAAGCCTTGTGAAAAACAGAGGTGTTATTGCCATACCGAGAGATGAAAAAGAGATAACAAATGACGATGTTAAAAGAGTTCTTGCTAGTGCAGCCGCTGAGAACATACCTGTTGACATGGAGGTAATTGGAGTTATACCGCTCCAGTTTATAGTTGACGGTTATGAAAATATAAAAGACCCTGTTGGAATGATGGGTTTAAGGTTAGAAGTGGAAGCAAATATAATCACAGCTCCTTTGTCAGCTGTTCAGAACCTTGTTAAAAGTATTGAAAGATGCAACATAGATGTTTTGGGAATAGTAATCCAACCTATTGCAGATGCTGAAGCACTCCTTACAAAAGATGAAAAAGATTTGGGCATTGCACTGATTGATGTCGGAAGTGAGATAACTAACATTTCTGTGTTCACAAATGGACAGCTTAGTTTTACAAAGTTGATTCCTATTGGAGGAGCACATATAACCAATGACATATCGATTGGATTAAAGATTCCAGTATCTGAGGCCGAAAAACTGAAAAGGCAGTATGGATGTGCTTTGGTTTCAATGATCAAAACAGTTGAAGATATAAGTGTAAATATACAAGGCACCAATTCAGCAAAAATAGTCAGCAACAAAGTATTGACCGATATAATCGAAGCAAGGGTTCAGGAAATATATTATCTCGTGGGAAGAGAACTCGAACAGTCCGGTTTTAAAAAGCTGGCAACATGCGGCGCTGTGCTGTCAGGTGGTGGGCTTTCTTTCATAAATGGAGCTGCTGAAGCTGGTGCATCTCTTTTAGGCATGCCGGTCAGAATAGGATCGCCTAAATACATAGGAGTCGCAAGCCCGGTGTATTCAACAGCAACGGGCATGGTTAAACATATACTGTCGTCTAAAAGTGGAGTATCAAAAAATTATTCCGGAGATGAACAAGAAAGCGCAAGTGTTTCCAGAACCAGAAAGCAATCGCTTGGAAAAAGCAATAGTGTGATAGGCAGAATAAAAGAGTTCTTCGAGGAATTTTTCTAAGGTAAAGAAGAAAGTTATAAAGGAGGTAGTAATGTGCTGGATTTTGATGTTGATGCAGATCAATTCGCTTCAATAAAAGTAATTGGTGTAGGCGGCGGCGGAAATAATGCTGTAAACAGAATGATTAATTCAGGCCTTAAGGGAGTGGAGTTCATTTCAGTGAATACTGATAAGCAAGCTCTGCAGATGTCACAGGCCTCGATTAAAATACAAATTGGCGAGAAACTTACTAAAGGGTTGGGAGCAGGTGCCAATCCTGAAATCGGGAAAAAAGCTGCAGAAGAAAGCAAGGAACAGCTGTCGGAGGCTATGAAAGGCGCAGATATGGTGTTTATAACTGCAGGCATGGGCGGCGGTACGGGCACAGGCGCAGCACCGATAGTGGCTCAAGCTGCTAAGGAGTTGGGCATTCTGACAGTTGGAGTTGTTACAAAGCCTTTCATGTTTGAAGGCAGGAAAAGGATGATGCAAGCTGAAAAGGGCATTGAGGAACTCAGAAGCAAACTCGATACGCTTGTTACGATTCCAAATGAAAGATTACTTCAGGTCGTGGAAAAAAGAGCTTCTATTCTAGAAGCTTTCAAAGTTGCCGATGACGTTTTAAGACAGGGTGTACAGGGCATATCTGACCTTATAATAGTACCTGGTTTGGTAAACCTTGATTTTGCCGATGTAAAGACGATCATGGTGAATACAGGTCTTGCTCATATGGGTGTGGGCAAGGGTACTGGGGATAACAGAGCTGCTGAAGCAGCAAAGCAGGCAATACATAGTCCTCTTCTTGAGACGTCGATAACCGGTGCTACAGGGGTGCTTTTAAATATAACCGGAGGGCCGAACTTAGGTTTGTTTGAAGTGAATGAGGCTGCTGAACTTGTTTCACAGGCTGCCGATCCTGATGCCAACATCATATTTGGTGCTGTAATTGATGAGAAACTGCAAGATGAAATCAGAATCACAGTTATAGCCACTGGATTTGAAAAAGCTCCTCCTCAAAAGGACAATGCTAAAAAGGTGGACATACCATTGATGGATAAAAAAATTGATCCGTTTGGCGGATTGGATGATGGTTCTTTGGAAATACCGGCTTTTCTTAGGAGAAACAGGAAAAGCTGATTTATCAAATCAGATTACCGTACTGTAATTTGCAGTTGCGACCGCTTTACAGCGGTTTTGTCAAACAATATGATAATGATTCAAGCGAGCAATTAGAACTTTTAAAGAGGGCAGACTTCCGACTCAAAAAGGAAGTCTGCCCTC
This sequence comes from uncultured Clostridiaceae bacterium, assembly GCA_937900065.1. GTDB lineage: Bacteria > Bacillota > Clostridia > Clostridiales > Oxobacteraceae > CALCDS01. The sequence goes on from CALCDS010000221.1 coordinate 16,702, forward strand.
TGTTTTTGTCTATCAATTAGAGAGCACAGCAAGCATCGTGTTGAAATGAAAGAAAAGATGGCGGCCAAAGCATAAAAAACTGACTATATTATTTTTTTGAACAACCCATGCTTTGACAAAATATTGATACCAAATTATGTATAATAGTTCTAAAGAATATATGTGTTAAACAGGTGATAGGATGTATGTTGACATAGTCCTAATGGAGAATTTAATCATAGATTTTTTTATTTTAAAGGTGACGTCGAAACTTTCAAAGGTAAAGACCACGAGCCTTAAGCTATTAATAGGAGCGATACCCGGAGCAGCATACGCCGTCATTGTTTTTTTGCCGTCAATGCAGATGTTTTCCAATCCCTCAATGAAAATAGCGGTATCGGCACTGATGATAATAATAGCTTTTACACCGAACAAATTCATAGAATTTTTGAGGATAATCTCCATATTTTATTTTATCTCTTTTGCGTTCGGAGGTGCTATCTTTGCAGTGTACTACCTCAGTGGAAGAGGTACAATAGTCGGAAGCGTGTTTTTGATATATGGCATTTCGCTGCCCGTAATTGTCACAGGATTTGCAATAAGCTACCTATTGATGAATTGCTGCTGGAATTATGTACAGGACAGGTTGATCAAAAAAAGACTTATATATAATGTTTCAATTGAGGTGGGTGAAAAATCCATTGAAACAAATGCAATACTTGATACGGGTAACAACTTGAAAGAGCCTATATCAAATCTTCCTGTAATCGTGGTTGAATACGAGGTGATGAAAGATATACTTCCCAATAAGCTCGTTGATATACTAAACAGCAAGGAAACAGAGTTCAATTTTGAAAAACTATCCACCATATTTGACAGTTCGGATTGGAAGATCAGGATAAGGTTGATTCCATTCTCTTCTCTGGGAAAGCAAAATGGAATGATGATAGGAATAAAGCCTGATTCTGTGAGATTGACCACAACTAAGTATGTGAAGGAGGTAAAGGATGTAATTATAGGGCTTTATAATAATAAAATATCCAAAGATGGAGAGTATAGAGCTTTATTATATTATGAAATATTAAGTTAGGAGGGTGTTTTGTGAGACTTAATTTTTCAAGAATTAAGTTGTATGTCATTATAAAATTCATACATCTTTTAAGAAAGTTTAACCTCTTAAACTATGAAGATATTCATTATATGGGAGGAAATGATGCCCTGCCTCCTCCTTTGAACAAGGAAGAAGAGATGCATCTGGTTTCTCAATTAAAAGATGGCAATGGAAGTGTAAGAACAGTTCTTATTGAAAGAAATCTCAGGCTCGTCGTATATATTGCAAGGAAGTTTGAAAATACCGGAGTAGCTGTAGAAGACCTTATATCGATAGGTACGATAGGGCTCATCAAAGCGGTAAATACATTTGATCCGGATAAGAGGATAAAATTGGCTACATATGCTTCACGCTGCATAGAAAACGAAATATTGATGTACCTCAGACGAAACAGCAAAATACGCTCCGAGATATCATTTGATGAACCGTTAAATATAGATTGGGATGGAAACGAACTTTTGCTTTCCGATATTTTGGGTACGGACAATGATTTAATATACCATTATATCGAAGATGAAGTCGACAAGGAACTTTTAGGCATCGCTATGCGGAAGCTTTCAACAAGAGAAAAGAAGATCATGGAGCTTAGATTTGGAATGGCAGGCGGAGGGGAAAAGACTCAAAAAGAAGTGGCAGACCTTCTTGGAATATCTCAGTCATATATATCAAGGCTTGAAAAAAGGATTATAAAAAGATTGAAAAAAGAAATAAATAAAATGGTGTAACACTATTTTTAGTTAAAGCCGCAAGTCCTTTAAACTTGCGGCTTTAACAGTTATGCGCAACTTGTACAGGAATTATATACCATTTCAAACCATGAATAAAAAACAATCCCGAGGTAATAATTTAAGTATCAATACAGCTGAAAGGGATGAGAATCTTCATGATAATCAATAAAGTAGAGATATGTGGCGTAAACACTTCAAAACTTCCAGTACTGAAAAATGACGAAATGCGGGAGCTTCTCATCAAGATGCGAGATGGCGATAATGATGCCAGGGAAAAGTTTATAAAAGGCAACCTAAGGCTGGTTTTAAGCGTCATACAGCGTTTTAACAACAGGGGAGAATATGTTGACGACCTATTCCAAGTAGGATGCATAGGATTGATAAAAGCGATTGACAATTTTGACTTGAGCCAGGATGTGAGGTTTTCAACATATGCGGTCCCTATGATAATTGGCGAGATAAGAAGATATTTAAGGGACAACAATTCGATAAGGGTAAGCAGATCCTTAAGGGATATTGCATACAAAGCCCTTCAGGTGCGCGATAAACTCATCAGCAAGAACAACAAGGAGCCCAACATAAGCGAAATAGCCAAGGAATTGAAGATACCTAGGGAAGATATAGTATTTGCACTTGATGCTATACAGGATCCAATATCTCTGTTTGAACCAATTTATCATGATGGAGGAGATGCTATATTTGTGATGGACCAGATAAGCGATTCCAAAAATCAGGATGAAAACTGGCTTCAAGGAATTTCAATCAGGGAAGCACTCCGGAAGTTGAATGACAGGGAAAAGCTGATATTGACTTTAAGGTTCTTTGAAGGCCGGACTCAAATGGAGGTTGCCGAAGAAATCGGAATATCGCAGGCTCAGGTATCACGTCTTGAAAAGACCGCCCTAAAGCATATGCGCAAATATGTATAATGATATCTTTTAAAAGCTTTAAAATTCAAATCCACACTTTAGAATTTTAAAGCTTTTTTATATATGATGCTATTAAAAATATTAGATGACTATAAAATTGAGGGGAAAGGGATAAAGGAAACTCCTACAAACTCATTGTCCAAAGGCCTTCCTGGCATAATATCGCCTTATATTTAGCTTTTGGGATTAGGTTTAACAAAAAAAGCTGAAATCGTGTCAGTTACCAAACATGGTATTAAGTAGAACATTGCGTTATGAATCCACTCTTGTTTGATAACTGCTGGATTTTTCACTAGGATAGTTCGTTCTTCGATAATCACTAAGCTGTTTTTCCCCTTTCTTTATATTGTATCATGTTGTATCATGAAAATTTTATTGCCTAAGGTAGTATGACAGGTGCTGCCATTAGCTCTTACCTGTTGTTGGATCAGGTTCAAAAAGCTCGTCTACCGTTGTTACGAGTATGTTTGCAAGCTTAAAAGTTAATAGCAGAG
>CALCDS010000222.1 GCA_937900065.1 uncultured Clostridiaceae bacterium
TTACAGAAGATAATCCAGTGCCGATAGCAGTACTTGCTAAAAGGATAGGAGCATCAAACAATACCATAAGGAAAGACTTAAATATTATTGAGCATATCCTACTTTTAAATGGTTGTATTCTGGTAAAGTCCAGAGGGATTGGAATTTATATAGACGGTTCCAGAAAAGAAAAACTGGAATTGCTTGCAAAATTGCAGGTTAAAAATGATGAGGATATACAAATTCATTCACAAGGATATCGCATTTATTATATTTTAAGGCGATTGCTTTTAAATACTGATTCATATATAAAAGTTGATGATTTATCAGAAGAGCTATTTGTGAGCCGCTCTACCGTACAGAATGATTTGTTAAAGTGTAAAAAATGGTTGACCGGATTCTCCTGCAAAATAGAAATAAAACGTAAAACCGGATTCAAGGTAGTAGGCAGTGAATTAAATTGCAGGAAGGCTTTGTGCAATTTGATTGACATGGAAAGCAAAAACAACAAATCGCCAAATGAAAATGAGTTGAACAGGCGAAGATTGAAAAAAGAAATTTATAACGAGATAAAAAATGTACTGGATATGGATTGTTCTCCAATTGAAAGAATCATCCACAATGCTGAAAAAAGACTATGTTTAAGCCTTGATGATAAATCGTATTCATTTTTGGTAATGTACATTGCAGTAACTGTAAAACGTGTGCAGGGCAGTTATGAAATAACAAATGGAATTAAAATTGAAGAGCACAAAGAAAGCAGAGAATACAAAGTGGCGGTTATGATGGCAAAGGAAATCGAAGCAAAATATAATATTCGCCTAGGAATGCAGGAAGTTTATTATTTATTTTTATATATTGCCAGTGCCAAGTATATGAAAAGCTCCATTAAAAAAGTCAAGTTTAAATTAGATAAAGTTGATAAACTATGCATCAGTATTGCAAAAGAGATTATTTCAATTACTGAAAGGGTGTATGGGCAGAATTTTAAGGAAGATAATGATTTTTATGAAGGCTTGCTGATTCATTTAAGGCCAACCATATACAGACTCATGCTGGGTATTACATTTGGTAACCCGCTGCTTAAGGAAATAAAAGATAATTATCCAAAAGCATATGGAATCGCTTATGCATCAAATGAGGTTTTTGAAAAATTTCTTGGCAAACCGATACCTGAGGAGGAGATAGGATATATAGCAATTCATATTGAAGCTGCAGCCGAACGCAAGAAGGATTTATTGAATGCTGTGGTAGTTTGTAATACAGGGATGGGAACAGCAGAGTTACTTGCCACAAAGATAAGAAAAAGATTTAAACAGATAAATATAGTAAGGGTCGAGTCATTTTCAGCCTTTAGTGAAAGTGAAAATGATGATATAGATTTGGTTTTTTCTACGATACCGATTGAAACAAGGATACCGCATTTACTGGTTAGCCCATTATTGACCATTGATGATTTGAACAGCATATTCAACTTCATTGAAAAAGGTGACAGTTATGAAAAGCGATTGCATGACTTTATAGACAGAGCTCTGTTTTATGAATATCAAAATTGCAAAAATAAAGAAGAAGTTATTTATAAAGTATCCGGGGAGTGTGAAAGCAAGGGATATGTCACAAGTAAATATTATGATGGAGTTATAAGAAGAGAAAAGTGTTATTCTACTGAAATTGGTAAAGGAGTTGCCGTTCCCCATTCGCCTTTGGAATATGTGAAAAAATCAATTATGGTATTAGTAAAATTGGATAAGCCAGTTAAATGGGATACTACAAAAGTTGATATTGTACTTTTTGTCGCGATAAATAAGGAAGATTCATATGATTTAACAGAATTTCTGAAAAATATATATAGTTGTTTTGATGATGATGTTTTCCTAGAAGAATTAAGAAGAGAAAATGATGAAGAAAAAATAAAAGAAACTTTATATGAAAAATGTATTGAGTTTTAGAAAGGACAAAAATTATGGACTTGAATGAAGTATTTAGACCAGCTTGTATCGATTTAGAGATGGATGCAAAAAACAAAGAAGAGGTTTTATCAAATTTAGCGGATCTGCTGCTTAAGGATAAAGCTATAACTTCGACAAAAGAGTATCTTAAGGCAGTATATAAAAGAGAGGCTGAAGCTCCAACCGGAATAGGGAATCTAATCGCGATACCTCATGGGAAATCATCCTGTATTTTAAAAACCAGTGTTGCCTATGCTCGTCTTAAAAAAAGTATTGAGTGGGAGAGCTGTGACAATTCACCTGTAAAATATGTTTTTTTATTAGCTGTACCGGAAGAAAATAGAAATGTCAACCAGATAAAATTATTATCACATATAGCTCGTATTCTGGCTCAAGACGATATATTGGGAAAACTAGAAAAATTAAACACTGTTAAGGAAGTAATTGAATTATTTATAAATGAAAATTTAGATTGAAGGAAGGGAGGAAGACAATGAAAGTTGTAGGAGTTACTGCTTGTACTATAGGCATTGCACATACGTACATAGCAAAAGACAAATTGGTAAATGCAGCAAAAAAATTGAATATTGAATGTAAAATTGAAACGCAGGGAAATATCGGGGTACAAAATGAATTGACTGAAGAAGATATCAAAAACGCTGATGTTGTCATCATTGCTTCTGATATCAATATTTCAAGAAGGGAACGTTTTAAAGGAAAGAGGATAGTACAGGTTCCGGTCAGCACGGCAATAAAATCCCCTGAAGGATTATTGAAAAAAATACAACAAAAAATAAATGAACAAGGAGGACAAAAATGAGTAAAGGAAAAAGCAAAGTCACTTTTCAAAAGCATATGATGACTGGTGTATCATATATGATTCCAGTTATCGCTATGGGAGGATTGCTCCAAGCAATCGGGACAATGATTGGCGGTCCAGGAGTTGCAAAGGCAACGGGATCTCTGGCAGGAGTCATTTACACGGCCGGCAAAACCGAAATGACGCTTGTTGTACCAGTACTTGCAGCCTTTATTGCATATTCAATCGCTGATAGGCCTGGAATAGCTCCAGGATTATTGGTTGGGTCATTAGCAGTAGCAAATAATACGGGTTTCTTAGGCGGCATAATTGGCGGGTATTTTATTGGCTATTTAGCCAAATTGATAAAAGACAAAATGAAAGTACCGGCACCGATGCAGCCATTGATGTCAGTTCTTATTATTCCTTTTTTAGCCGGTATTATAGGTGCATTAGTAATGAAATTTATTGTGGGACCTCCAATAGGAGCATTTGTAACATGGGGTACTAAAGCATTCAAATCAATGGGTATACAATCGAAATTTTTATTTGGAGCGATATTGGGAGCATTAGTCGGCATTGATATGGCAGGCCCTATTGGCAAGATAGGCACAACTGTGGCAAATGGGATGATGGCAGATGGGATTTTTGAGCCTGAGGGAGCAAAAGTTTGTTGCTGTATGGTGCCTCCATTAGCATTAGGCTTATCTTCTGTTTTCTTTTCAAAGAAAAAATACAATCAACAGGAGCAAGCGGCAGGTAAATCTGCAATAATGTTAGGATTATTCCAGGTTACAGAAGGAGGATTGCCGTTTCTATTATCAGATCCGGTACATGTTATACCTTGTACGGTTATAGGTGCGGCAGTCGCAGGCGGTCTATCCATGGTATTTGGAGTTACCTCACCTGTTACTATGGGAGGAATAGTTGCAATGCCAGTTATGGGAAATGCACTTGAAGCAATCATTTCAGTATTGGCCGGAGTAATAGTATGTGTAGCTTTGCTGGCTGTTTTCAAGAAGAATAAAGCAGACGAAGAAGTTCATGAAGAAGAGATAGATACTGATATTGAATTTAAAATGGAATAGAGGACAAAAATGGAACAATCTATAAAGGAAAAACTCAGGAATAATGTCATAGCTGTTATCCGTTGTAATTCAAATGAAATGTCTTATCTGATAAGTGAAAAATTATTGGAATATGGACAGGATAATATAGAAATTACTTCTACAGTACCGGATTTTGAGAACATAATATATAGACTTAAGAATAAATTTCATAAAGCATTGATTGGCGCAGGAACGAT
>CALCDS010000223.1 GCA_937900065.1 uncultured Clostridiaceae bacterium
TTTTTTAAGCCTGCCTATATGAGGTATTGATTCTACGTCGTCTCTGGTTATTCCTCCCAATCTTAACATTATCACAGCGTATGTAAAACATCCGACCAACACTGAAATTAGAGTCGAGATTGCATTTGGAATGTATGTACCACGAATGAAGAAATGCAATAGCATATACAACAGCTTATATACAACTGTGACAGATATGGCCATTGCTGCCGAGGATACGGCAGGGCGGCCTATATGCCTTTTTATAGAGACCTGTACAGGCAGGAATTTTTTAATATACCTCGAATTCAAATCCATAGCTATTATATAGCATACTATGGTTCCTATTACAGCTCCCATTATATTTATGGACGGTATTGCAATGAGAAAATAGTTTATGAATACTTTTACCGCTATGCCAACAAGCATCGAAATAGTGGAATATTTGGTCTTGTTGATTGACTGGAGTATTCCGGCTTGTATCTGTATTACCGAATAAAGTATTACGACTATGGATCCAACGGTCATAAGACGCCACCCATCCACGTATTTCTCTGAAAAAAGGAATAGGAATATGGGTTTGCTTATGACAGTAAGGCCGACTGCCGAAGGTATGGATATCATAAGGGACATCCTGAATGCATCGGATATATTGCTTTTAAGCTGCTCTGTATCTTTCAGGGAAACTGCCGCGCTGAAGGATGGCATCATTGCCGTATAAAGTGCGGTGGTTATCGCAAGAGGCACGTTTAAAAGCGAAGAATATTTGTTCAAAACTCCCAATAAAACATATGTCCAGTCCGAAGAAAATCCGGCACTTATGAGCCTTGGGCCTACATTCAGAAGGTCTATCAAGTCTCCTCCGAATACGATTATTGAATTCAATGCAATCGGTATGGCATATGATAAAAACCTCGATACTAATGTTTGGGTATCTACCCATCCAATATCATCGCTTGTGTGCTTTTTAAGTACTTTCTTATATCTAAGGTATTTTTGCCTTAGATATAGTGCGCTTGCCAGAGAACCTATAGTCGTACCCACCGTTGCGCCTGCACACGCCCATTCGATTCCGTATTTCATAAGCATGAGCGCGAATACCAATGATAAAACCACATTCAAAAACTGCTCGATTATCTGTGACATGGCAGTAGGTTTCATATTGGAGATGCCGTTGAAAAAGCCCCTGTATATTCCTGAAATAGCAGAAAAAAGCATAGTTGGCGACAATGCCAGTATTACAAGATATGAACGGTTGTAATGCATTGCAGTTGTTATCTGCCTTGCAAATATTGCGGTAAGAGCTGCCATAGCAAATCCATAGATGGTCATGACCATGCTCACTACTCTGAAACTTCTTCTTGCATCCCTGTAATTTTTGCGCGCGATAAGTTCGGCTTCGAGCTTTGATATTGCAATCGGAAATCCCGAATTTGTTAGTATGTATATAAAAGCATATATCTTGTATCCCGCCGTATATATGCCGTATCCAACGCCGCCTATTATCTGAAGCAGTATAGGCACATATGCAACTGACATCACTTTGTTTAAAATGCCTGCCACTGTAAGGATTGCAAAACCCCTGGTAGCTGCTTTTTTATTTTCCATATGATACCTCTTTAATTATCATTTATTTAGGTTCTATTTAATAAAGATGTTGATTTTGAGCATACCGTTCGCTTGGATTGCTTAAAAAATCAACATTATA
>CALCDS010000224.1 GCA_937900065.1 uncultured Clostridiaceae bacterium
AGTTTAAATTATACTTTGGAAGAATTCAGATATAACCCTGTAAATCAAAAGATAACCGGAAAAATCAAAGGGGAATCCGACAAAGATTATGAATTTGATCTGAGAGGTCAGGATAATTTAGGAAACAAGGTGGTTTTTTCATTGAGAAGGATGAGTGATAAAAATTTTATACTTGCTTATGAAAATATTTACGGAGATTTATCCGATAAAGCTACATCTGTTACTTTGACTCCTTATGCCAGGGAATTTCCTAAAAAAAGCGGTAAGGTAAGCGGAGAATTTAAAAAAGTGGGAGAGAGTTTTACCATCAATTTAAAATCCAATAAATAAGATATATATTACTATATAATTACAGATTATTTGATATAGATGTCTATCAGGGCTCTCACCATCAAGACCATGCTTAACATTTTAAGGCCGCCACACTGAAAAATAGTGTGGCGGCCTTATCAATGTTTATTCAAAAACACCTATTTAAAAAGCGCAAATTTTATAAACAGAGTGGCTGCAATCGACGCAACAAGCGATACGACTGTAATCTGAGTATTGATAGATGGTCCTGCAGTATCTTTGAAAGGATCACCGACAGTATCGCCTATAACAGCTGCTTTATGAGCTTCGGAGCCCTTGCCTCCGAATTCACCGGACTCAATAAATTTCTTTGAATTGTCCCAAAGCCCGCCTGCATTTGACATTAGGAGTGCAAGCAGAAGTCCGGACATTATATTGCCTGCAAGATACCCTCCTATTGCATTTATGCCTCCTATAAAACCTACGGCAAGCGTAGAAAGTATAGCCATAAGGCCTGCAGGTATAAGCTCTTTTAGCGCACCTATTGTTGCGATATCTATGCATTTGCCATATTCAGGCTTTACACCCTTTTTGCCTTCCTTTAATCCAGGTATGGTCATGAATTGTCTGTGTATTTCTTCGACCATTCTCTCAGCATTGCGGTTTACGCCAAGCATGAGCATTGCCGAGAATATAGCAGGTATGGCAACTCCAACCAATACGCCAAAGAATACCAAAGGATCCATCAAGTTAAAGAATATTGAATTGCCTGTCGCATCTCGCACTATTTGCTGGTATGTCCCGAGAAGTGCTATCACGGTAAGCCCGGCAGCGCCTATTGCAAATCCTTTTGTAATCGCCTTAGCCGTGTTTCCTGCAGAATCAAGCTCATCCGTAACATCTATGACATCATCCCCAAGGCCGCCCATTTCAGCAAGACCGCGGGCATTGTCAACTATTGGGCCGTATGCATCATTCGATACGACCATACCTACGATTGCAAGCATTCCAAGAGCAGACATGCTTATTCCAAACATAGGATAACCTTCTCCAAGCGGTTCACAGAGCTTATATGCTACAACTGCTGCGACTCCTATGCCTACAAGAGCCGGAAATGCACTGATTAGTCCATATGAAAAACCTGTGAGAATCGTGAATGCAGGGCCTGAATTAGATGCCTTTGCAACCATAGAAACAGGTTTTTTATCATCGGAAGTAAAGTAATCCGAAGTGATACCGATAATCACACCTACAATAAGTCCAACAACAGTTGCACCCCAAATGCGAAGATTGTAATTGAATGCCAGTGAAGCTATTCCTGTAAGAACTACAAATATCCCGGTTGTCAAATATGTGCCCATATTAAGAGCATTGCTCGGATTTCCGTTCCTGCGGATTTTCACGCAGAAAACCCCAAGTATCGAAGATATAAGTCCAAGCGCAGCATAACAGAAAACAACATCTACCTGACCTATTGCGGAAGCTATAACAATACAGGCCGTAATAGCCGCCACGTTTGAATCGAAAAGATCTGCACCCATTCCAGCTACATCACCTACATTGTCACCTACATTGTCAGCAATAACGGCTGGATTTCTCGGATCATCCTCAGGAATGCCGAGTTCCACCTTTCCCACAAGGTCTGCACTTATATCAGCAGTTTTCGTATAAATGCCGCCTCCGGCCTTTGCAAAAAGTGCAAGCGAGCTTGCTCCAAAGCTAAACATAAGCGAAGCCGTTGCATCTTTTGTGAGCAAATAAATTGCACTCGTACCTATGAGCGAAACTCCTACAACAGCCATGCCCATAACCGCTCCTCCACGAAAACCTATATTGAATGAGCGATCCAAACCCTTTTGAGCCGCATTAGCAGTTTTAACATTTGCTATTGTAGCGACCTTGATTCCTATTTTACCGGCAAGTGCCGATAAAAGCGATCCTAATACGTACGCAACAGCCATCATAACATTTCTCAAGGGCGAACCCGCCCATATAGGTTCTGGAAGAAAAACAATTATAATACACGCAACTATTCCGACAAACCTTGAGAGCACCTTGTATTCCCTGTCAAGAAAAGTACCTGCTCCCTGCCGGATAAGAAGTCCTATATCTTCCATGACCTCGTTGGCCCTTTCCTGTTTTAAAACCCAAGAATAAAAATAACCTGCAACCGCTAACGCAGCAATTGATGAAACGATTGATATAACTCCCCAGCCCATAGCAAAACCTCCCTTGTCTTAATTTAATACTTGATACATTATTTTGAAAACATATGAATCGGTCCATTTATTCCTACAGCATTTCGTGGATAAAATGTGACACCATATCATGTTCACAAGAAGACTGTTTATTTGCTTTTAAAACTTATTTTTCTTTTTCAAACCACTTTACAATATAAAATGAATAGCAAACTATGTAAGACATATAACACATGAAATTAAAGGTATCACTTGGATCATAAGGTTTGAGTAGTAATTAATGAATGCATGCATTGTAGTATATAAAAAGACCAACCAAGATAACATTGTATCAGTATAAAATCAAATTTTCAATTTGATAAAATTATTATTCTGCATGTTTTCAGCCGATTTATAACCGTTAAATCGAATATATGCAAATAAATCTGATATTTAATAATTTTATATTAACTTCTTCACATTTAAATTGTTATAAAAAATACATCCCGTTAGTTTCCATAATGCTATTTAACATCCCATACTCAATTGACAGTTTAATTTTGCGGGTATAATATTTAAATAGTTCCTTAATTCGGCGCGAAAGGTAATTTATTGTAATAGCTTTACTTGTAAATATACAGCATCTTTTATATTTTAAACCATCTTTATAAATAGAGCTTCAATATCCATATACAGATAATTGAAAGATTACCTGTTTTTATTTATTTCACGCCAGAGTCTTTATAAAATATTATCTATGGAGGTTATATTATGAAATGGTTTAAGAAACGCAACATAGAAAACTCTCCAAAAAAGAGCATGAAAAAATCCAATAATCCGATTCTGAAGTGGTTCAATAATTTGAAGATGTCATGGAAAATGGTACCGATTTATGTGTATATTGCATTGCTGATATGTATAATAGGATTCGTAGGCATATCAAATATGAACAAGATAAATAATAATGCGAACAATATGTACAACCGCAATTTAATAGGAGTGGATTCAATAAGAACTATAAAAAGCGATATTCTGCAAATCGGCAGCGATTACGAACTGCTGCTTTATATAAAGGACTCGGACAGGGCTTCAAGCATAAAAAGTGAAATCGATACATTGAAATCTCAAATCAATTCAAAAATGGCGGATTATAAAACTGCTGTTTCGATAAATGGTGATGTTGAGGACTTATCCATATTTCAAAAATTTCTGCGGGATTTCAATTCCGCAGGCGAAGAGTACATTAAATTTATTGAAAATAACGATATCGACAATGCAAAAAAAGCTTACTCAGATATACTCACTGCACAAAGCAGCATAACTATATCTATTGATGCACTTGTTAATCAGGAAAGTGCTTCAGCAGCCCAAGCCGTTAAAGACAACAATTCTACTTACAAAAACTCATTGAACTCAATTTACATGGTAATAATTTTAGGGATGCTCATAGCTATTGCATTCGGCATATTGTTTGCAAGGATTATATCAAAGCAGTTAAAGAATGTACTATCATTTGCAGAGGCTATAGGAAATGGCGATTTGACACGTCAAATAGAAATCAACTCGAAAGACGAAGTCGGAGGCTTGGCAAAAGCTTTAAATAAAGCTTTGGAGAATGTGCGGGGATTGATTTCCGAAATATTAAAAAGTGCAAGCAGCATAAGCTCTTCAAGCGAAGAATTATCCGCTACTACGGAAGAGATTTCATCAAAAATAGAAATGGTAAATGAATCGATAAATCAAATTTCAAAAGGAGCTCAGGATTTGAGCGCCTCTACAGAAGCTGCCAGCACTTCTACGGAAAAGATCAACTCTTCAACATTAAAACTTGCTGAAAGGTCAGAAAAGGCAGATGCGTCAGCCAAAGAAATCGCTGACAGGGCAACCAATATAAAAGAAAAGGGCACGAAAGCAATAGAAATAAGCAACAAAACATATGAGGAACATCACGAAAGCATAGTAAAGGCAATTGAAGAGGGCAAGGTCGTAGAAGAAGTAAAATCAATGGCGGATTCCATTGGAAATATAGCATCGCAAACCAATTTGCTGGCATTAAATGCTGCGATAGAAGCTGCAAGAGCAGGGGATCAGGGAAAAGGGTTTGCCGTTGTTGCGGAAGAGGTCAGAAAGCTCGCCGAGCAATCTTCAAAAATGGTTACAAATATACAGAATGTTGTTGCACAGGTCGAGACAGCATTTAAAAATTTATCTACAGGCAGCAGTGATTTGCTTGAATTTATGGTAAGCGATGTCCAACCAAACTATCAGCTTCTTATAAAAACCGGAAACCAGTACGAAAGCGATGCAAAATTTATAAATGAGATGGCATCGGATATCGCTAAAGCTGCCGAACAAATGTCGGATACCGTAAAGCAAGTGAACAGTACGATACAAAGTGCATCTGCCACAGCACAGCAATCTTCGGCAAGTTCGGAGGAGATACTGGCAAGCATGAACGAAACAGCCACAGCCATATCCGAAGTCGCAAAATCGGCACAGAGCCAGGCTGCTTTGGCAGAAAAGTTCAACAGCATAGTTGAAAAGTTTAAAATATAGAATTTGTTAAATAAAAACCTTGGTTTTAATACTAAAAATATAATATTTGATTTCATGATTCATCGTATAAATTTAAGGCATTGTTAACTATATCAACAGTGCCTTAAATTTTAAGATAGACCCAATCAAAACACATTCATTACCATTTACTTTATTCAAATAAAGATGTATATTATAGAATAATTCTTATACGAAATATTATTATGCTAAATACTAAATTCCATAATTAAAGGTGAGAAAATGGATATGGATTATGGAGCAATCATAACAAAACTTTTAGGAAAAACAAAATACAGCTTTAATAAGAGCATCAGGAACTATTTTTTCGGATGTGGTTTTACGATACCGCAATTAAAAGTGCTTTCAATACTTTCTCAAAACAGTGAAATGCGCATAAGCGATATAAGCACTGAGATAGGCTTTTCAAACAGCACTACTTCAGGTATCATAGACCGCCTTGAAAATATGGGGCTCGTAGAAAGGATCCGCCAGAAAAATGATCGGAGGGTCGTAAAAGTAGTGCTTACACAAAAGTCAAATAAATACGAGCACGATTTTGAATTGATGATCAATAATTATTTTGCTGAGCTCTTCAGAAATGCATCTGAAGAGGATTTGAAAGCAGTTGCTTATGGTTTTGAAGTGTTTAATAGAATCCTTGACATTCAAAAATAACATTCTATATAATTTAATGAACATTAAATTATATAGTCAAGCTTAAAATATTTAATCTGAAATGAGGTGCTTGATATGCAGCCGATTAAAAAAAATTTGTTTTATTATTTGGGCATAGCATTGAGTTTAACAATAATCATAAATATGTTTTTGACTCAGGTTTCAAAGTCGACAATGGAAGAGATCGATTACAGCCGTTTCCTTAATATGCTCGATAACAATCAGATAGAAAGCGTTGAAATAGAGAGTGACAAGATTTCAATCGTGCCTAAGGCCAATAAAAATGATCCTGCTGAAAATAAGAAGATATATTATACAGGATACTTATATGATTCCCAACTCATAAGCAAGATGCACAGTTTAGGGATAAAAATCTCCATACCTATTAAAGATAAGCAGTCCCCCATAATCAGCTTCCTTATTTCGTGGATTCTTCCTATAGGGATAATTTATCTGCTTAGTCCGAGGCTTATGGGATCCATCAACAAAAAGATGGGGGGAGGAGTAATGTCATTCGGCAAAAACACGGCCAAGGTATATATGGAAAAAGAGACCGGCGTTACTTTTAATGATGTTGCAGGAGAAGATGAGGCAAAGGAATCATTGAATGAGCTTGTTGATTTTCTCCATAATCCATCAAAGTATACGGAAATAGGGGCCAAGCTGCCTAAGGGCGCACTCTTGGTAGGTCCACCGGGCACAGGCAAAACGCTCCTTGCAAAAGCTGTAGCCGGAGAAGCCAATGTACCCTTCTTCTCACTATCCGGATCCGACTTTGTGGAGATGTTTGTAGGGGTAGGAGCTTCAAGGGTTAGAGACTTGTTCAAGCAAGCCGAGCAAAAAGCTCCATGCATTGTATTCATAGATGAAATTGATGCCATAGGAAAAAGCAGGGAAGGAACCATTGGCGGAAACGATGAAAGAGAACAAACTTTAAACCAGCTTCTTTCTGAGATGGATGGGTTCGATTCCTCAAAAGGTGTCATCATACTTGCAGCTACCAATAGGCCTGAGGTGCTTGACAAAGCGCTTTTAAGACCGGGAAGGTTTGACCGGAGGGTTATTGTGGACAAACCTGATCTTAAAGGAAGAATAGCCATACTGCAAGTTCATACCAAAAATATAAAGCTCGGAGACGATATAAACCTCGAGGCAATAGCCATGGCTACGGCAGGCGCAGTGGGAGCCGACCTTGCAAATATCGTAAATGAAGCCGCACTAAGGGCTGTCAGGATGGGCAGAAATAAAGTGATCCAGGAAGATTTGTTTGAAGCGGTTGAGGTTATAATTGCAGGGAAAGAGAAAAAAGATAGGATCCTAACACCTAAAGAAAAAAGGATAGTCGCTTTCCATGAGGTAGGACATGCTTTGGCTGCTGCAATCCAAAAACACACCCAACCTGTCCATAAGATTACAATCGTTCCTAGGACAATGGGCGCATTGGGTTACACAATGCAAATGCCTGAAGAAGAAAAATACCTGATGTCCAAGGATGAAATAATCGAACAGATAACCGTACTCCTTGCAGGCAGGGCAGCTGAAGAAGTTGAATTCAACATCCAAACAACTGGAGCTTCAAACGATATTGAAAGCGCAACCGAACTTGCAAGGCATATGGTCTCGATGTACGGCATGTCCGATAAATTCGGCATGGTAGGCCTTGAATCCCTTCAAAACAGGTATATAGATGGAAGGCCTGTACAAAACTGTGCAAGCGAAACAGCTTCTGAAATCGACAGTGAGGTTTCACGTATCATAAACTCATGTCATGAAAAAGCAGTAAAGCTCCTTAAGGATAATACGGAAGCGCTTCAAAAAATAGCTGAATTCCTTATAGAAAAAGAAACTGTGACAGGCAAAGAGTTTATGGACATACTCAACTCCGTACAGCAAAAAAATGATGAGCAATAAAAAAACGGCTCTGTTAAACACGGAATAGCTGGTATCCGGCTTTTACACCGGATGCCCGCTATTTTTTTGTATGGATGCCCATTGACATTCTCGATATTCGAGAATATAATGAGAACACGAATGCTCGATATTCGAGAATTGGAGGTGTATTTCATGCCAAGAGCAAAGTTTCAAACCTTGACTGAGCAAATGTTTTACATCCTTCTTTGTCTGAAAGATGAATGTTATGGCATGGACATTCTTGATAAAGTTCCCGTTATGACCGATAATCGCGTCAACGTCGGGTCAGGCACGCTTTACAATCTGCTGGAACAGTTTTCTGACGCCGGGTTCATTCATGAAACAAAGGTTGATGGGCGACGCAGGAGCTACATTCTGACAGATAAGGGGAAAGAAATGTTGGATAAGGAATATCATCGTGTTTGCGCTCAAGCAATGGATTATCGCCGCGCTTTCGGAGAGGAGGAGCACAAATGAAAAACACGAAACGCAGATTTGAGACATATTCCTTTTATGACCATACAGGAATTGCGCTGCATTTAGAAAAGATGGCTGAAAAGGGATGGCTCATCGAACAAATAACAAATACAGGCTGGGTGTATCGCCGAATTGAACCGAAGAAACTGCACTTTTCTGTTTCCTACTATCCCAAAGCATCTGAATTTGACCCTGAACCCTCGGAAGATCAGAAAACATTTCATGATTTTTGCGAGCATACCGGCTGGAGCCTTGCGGCAGCCTCTGCGCAGATGCAGATATTTTACAATGAACAAGAAGACCCTATGCCGATTGAAACTGATCCGGCACTTGAGGTAGATACGATCCATCGTGCTGCACGAAAAGGCTTTCTGCCTTCCTATTTTGCTTTGCTTGTTGTAGCTCTCTTGGACTGTGTATTTTTCATTTCACGATTGCTGGGCGACCCCATCGGTCTGCTTGCCAGCGCGCAAAATCTGTTCACAGGCTTCGCGTGGACAATGCTTCTACTGCTGTGTGTTGCAGAACTTGGCGGATACTATTCATGGCGGCACAGGGCGCAAAAAGCTGCGATGCATGGAGAATTCCTTGAGACTTCCGGACACGCCAAACTACAGAAGTTTATTCTCTGGGCAGTCCTTATCGGATTTGCCTATTGGCTCATTACCTTGCTTACTACCGCTTCTACATTGATGCGGGTAATCGGTTTGCTGATGGTCTTGTATATGGCGGCACTGTTTCTTCTTGTCAATGCCATCAAGCAGTTTCTTAAACGCAAAAAAGCTCCTGCCAGCGTCAACAGAAGAGTGACAATGGTGTCATGCGTTGTGTTGTCGTTTGCCATGATGGGTGTTATCACATTTGGAACGCTGCGAGCTATCCAAAGCGGAGCGTTTGAACCTGACAGGGAAACCTATGAGCATAACGGACATAATTTCACGATCTATCTTGATGAACTGCCGCTGACCATAGAAGATTTATTGAATGTTAATCTTGACGGATATATCCGAGAACGCAGAAGCAGCGAATCGTTGATACTGGGGCAGTTTGTAATGCGGCAGCACCCGCGTTTTGATGCGGAGCGTTATGCTGAAATGCCAAGTCTGGAATACACCATTACAGTTGTAAAAGTGCCTTTCCTCTACGATATATGCAAAAATCGGCTCATTCGAGATTATGATGTAACCCATAACATCGGCGTTCCGGA
>CALCDS010000225.1 GCA_937900065.1 uncultured Clostridiaceae bacterium
TTAATTAAAACATAAAGCAAGTTTATAGGTCGTCTACATTGGCTATTTTATTTTTAAAGTAGACGACCTAATTATTGTTACTGCTTTATGAGCATCGATATCATAGGAAAAATTATCACTAATATCGCAAGTATTACAGCTCCTATTGCGGCTTTTTTGTTTTTCTTCCTTAAATTATATTTTGCAAAGCCTAATATATAAATTGTATTCCATAATATAAAAATTGCTGCGATATACTTCATCTGGGTTTTTCCTCCGTTGATACAATGGGAGAACTTTTTAGCTGTGTTCCTGTTCTTCTTATCGTAAAGTTTATTTCTGTTGTTATGTCGGCATTTTGAAATTTATCAAACCAGCTGTATCCTTCCCACTCCTGTATAGTTGGAAAATGCCTTGCTGCAAAGTTCCCGAATCCGAATATGTCTGCTTTTAGTTTCTGGCATTTTAGTATCAGTCTGTCAAGATCATCTTTTATATGCTTTTCAAAAGCTTTTTCGGCTAAATACTTTAATTCCGGCTGTTCATAATCGATCATGCTTTGTACGGAAAGCAAATCGCCTTCAAGTTTTATCTCCAGGTTTATTATCGGTTTATCCTTATCAAATTTCATTGTGACTTTCGGCTCTTTTGCCTTGCGCACGTCAAAGGGAATAATCAATGAAGGATTTCTGGGATCCGGTATGGTAAAGGAGCCCATACTAAATTTGCCGTTTGCTATCTGCATAAGCCTTGTTTCATCTCCAGTCAATTCGTCTATCATCTTGTCCCCGTCAAATACTGCTGTTCCGAAAGCTTCTATTTTGCCTTGCTTGCTTATGGGAATCTCTCCTGCATGATATTCTCCTCCTGTTTTATATCCGCCTTCCCATTTTTCACCCTCTGTTTTAAAATTTTTATTGCTGCTTAACGATTGTACCATCACGGCCGGCTGCTGATAGGTGGATTTCATTTGCTCATAAAAATTTTCTAAAGTAACATGTGGGAAAAAGCCGGTTATCTTAGACTCTTCAACAAGTATCTGCATGTTCTTTGAAAGTGCTGTTCCTACGGCAGGTTCAGCTGCTTCTACCAATTCCATTGCAGAACATTTTGACACAAATACATGCATGGACCTTCTTATTTGCCTGAACCTTATTATGGAGTCTATGAATTCTCTGAGCATTCCGCTTTTTGCCAAGTCTTCTGAAATTACCAGAAACTCGGCATGCATAAAATTTAACCTTCTTGCCAGAGTTGAATTTATCATATCGATTCCTGTGAAAAAAGATGGAGCGTCCACTGAAATAGAATCATACTCGTTTTGCAGACCTTGTCCTCCTCCGCTTCCGCTGGAACCGCCTTCAGATTCTTCCTTTAGTGTTGGAAACATCACGGTCAATCTCCATTTGTCGGCAATTCCCCTGTCAACCCCTATGATGGTTACATGCAGCAGGTTATCAACTTCGTTTGCATCATAGCATGAACTGAGTGTCATGCTGATCATGCATATTATCAATAGCAAAGATATCTTACGCATTCTTTTTTACTCCTTTTTTTCTCGATTTAGCTGCGATTAAGGATATTACAGGTAGTACATAAAAAAATAATCCGCCGTAATTTCTTATATTTTGCACGCTTTCGAACACTACATCGCTTATGCTTGATTGAAAAAGTGCAAGGCTGAATACTATAATAGTACCTCCCAAGATCACGGGCTTTGTATCCTGCATAGCAAACATTTTGCAATATATGCTTATAAAAGCGCAAAACATTGTTGAAACCGATATGATGGAACTTATGCCCATTATAAACAGGAATATGGGATCAACCCTTTGCAGGAATCTCCCGTAATCTATCAGAGCTGCCATTTCATACATAGGCGACACTATCTCCATGCCGACATGGTAAGGAAAAGTCAGAGTAAATGACAAAAGTGCAAGCGATATAAAAAATGCAGAGGATATAAGCCCTGTATAGCCTACCTTTTTTATATATTTCGCTCCCTGAAAGCATGGTGCAAATACGGCTATTATGATTACCTCGCCATATGTCGAGCTTCTTATAAAACCATGATAAAGTGTTTCTTTGATTCCGTATCCAAATACCGGGAACAGATTATTGACGTTGTAGTTTTGCCAAGCCAGCATTATAACGATAAAAAATCCTGCTACCATGCCATAGGAAGTCAATTTTGAAAGCCTTGCCAGGGTTTCAATCCCCAACATATTTAATACTACAACCGATATTAAAAACAAAACTAAGATAAGAGGCATCGGGGTTATGGGAAGTATGTATACCTTGACAACTTCCAGGAATTCTCTCATTCTTATAGATGCTATGTATAACATGGCTATGGCGAGCATGGAGGAGAATATAAATCCTATATACGGCCCTAAAGTGATTTCAAATATTTCTATGATGTCTTTGCCGGGAAAACTTTTCAAAAGCATGTATATAAAAGTAAAGCCGAGCAGGGCCACGGATGCTGATATTAAAGTCATATACCATCCTGCGGTCCCTACTATGGCCGATACCATTGAAGGGCTGGTGTAAAAAATTTTAGCACAGACCGTGATCACTATAAGCCATACACCCTCCTGGGGCCCGAATTTTCCTTCCTTTATCATTTTGAGTCATCGTCCTTCCCTTTTTTCCATTTCTCGGTCACCTTGCCGCTTCTATGCTTGTTAAGGGGATTTACATAGTCTGTCCTTTGCTTTTGTTTGTACACAGGAAGAGATGAAATTACTCCGGAGCTTACTTTTATTTTAGGCGCAATGGGGGCAAAGTATTGCACTCCGAAGGATTTGAGGTTGCACGCAAGCCCGAGTATGATTACCAAAAGGATCAGGATTCCATAAAATCCAGTGAGGGCTCCTAAAAATATGAATGCAAATCTTAATATCCTTATTTCAAAGGCTGTTGTGTAAGAGGGAATGGCAAAGCTGCTTATTCCGACTACTGCAACTATTATAATCAACATAGGGCTTACGAGCTGTGCTTGTATGGCCGCCTGTCCCAATATCAGGGCACCGACGATTCCAAGGGTGTTTCCGATGACTTCCGGTACCCTGATTCCTCCCTCGCGTATCAGCTCAAACGATATTTCCATAAAAACCATTTCAAGCACTGTGGGGAATGGCACGTCTTCTCTTGATTTTACGATAGAACTGAGCAGCTCGGTCGGTATCATCTCCTGGTGGAATAATGTTACGGCCGTATACAATCCCGGCAGCAGCAGCGCTATGAGCACTGCAAACAACCTTAGATATCTTAAAAATGTGGCAAACTGCCATTTTAAAAAGTAATCTTCAGGAGATTGCAGCGATTCAAAAAAAGTTGTAGGCAATGAGGATACATAAGGTGACCCATCTGTGATCAGTATTATTTTCCCGTTCATTATATTGGAAGCCGCCCTGTCGGGCCGTTCAGTGGTTAAAATCTGTGTGAACAGCGTCATCGGATGATCGGATATGAGTTCCTCGAGCATGCCGCTTGCCGATATGAAATCTATATCAAGATTTTTTATTCTCCTTTTAACTTCATTTATTATTTTGGGGTTTGCGATGCCTTCGATATATAATAGAGCACAGTTTGTTCTATTCGTTTTGTCGGCAGGTATTATTTCGGTTATCAGATCCTTGTTTTTTATTATCTTTCTGATAAGCGTTATATTGGTTCTCATGCTTTCGCTGAAGCCTTCATGCGAACCGCGTATGGCTCTTTCGGCAACAGGCTTTTCCACAGCTCTTTTTTCATAATTCTGGTTCTCTATGATAAGGCATTCTCTGCAGCCGTCAATAAAAAGCGCTGTCATTCCGCTTAAAACCGATTGTATTATTTTTTCATATTTGCTTTCCTTTGTGACCTTATTTATTGAAAGCACATTATCTATTATATAGTCGTTTATGCAATCTTCTTTGAGATGCT
>CALCDS010000226.1 GCA_937900065.1 uncultured Clostridiaceae bacterium
CTTATACTGACATTTATAGGATTAGGTGCGAATATACGCGGCAATGCGTCAAAATTCAATACCCCAAGCGGCGGCGGGAGCAGGATACCTCCATTGGCACAAGTCAGGCTCAATGAAAGCATTCAAAAGGTGTCGGGCGTCAAAGAAACCACGGATAAATATTTCCTTAAAAGCAATATCATCAAACCCAATAAGATAGGTCTGATAATACTGTTTATTGGGATAGCACTTATGGTGATAAGTTACATTCATCCTCTATAACATAGGCATACACTTTGCGATATTTTATATTCTTATAATACTTTGTTTAAAAAATCCTGTGTCCTTGGATTTTGCGGTTTATAGAAAATATCCTTGGGAGGCCCTTGTTCCACTATTTTTCCTCCATCCATAAAAATAACATCATCAGCTACTTCTCTGGCAAAACCCATTTCATGGGTTACAACCACCATGGTCATTCCATCGCTTGCAAGGTCTTTCATGACTTGGAGCACCTCGCCCACCATTTCAGGATCGAGTGCGGAAGTCGGTTCGTCAAACAGCATTATTTCCGGATTCATTGCCAGCGCCCTTGCAATAGCAACCCTTTGTTTTTGGCCTCCTGACAATTTTTCAGGATACTCGAGAGCTTTATCCTCAAGCCCGACTTTTTTAAGAAGTGAAATAGCCGTATCTTCCGCTTGTTTTTTGTCCATCTTTCTCAGCTCCAAGGGTGCAAGCGTAATATTTTTTAGCACATTTAGATGAGGAAAAAGGTTGAATGACTGAAATACCATGCCTATTTTTTCTCTCAACTTGTTCATATTAACTCCCTTTTTATTTATATCCTCACCGTCGATTTCTACCTTTCCCCCATCGATCGATTCAAGGCCGTTTAGACAGCGCAGCAGTGTGCTTTTGCCTGAACCTGAGGGGCCTATTATGCACAGCACCTCGCTCTTCTCAACGTTTAAATCTATGCCATCCAATACTTCAAGTTTTCCAAAGCTCTTCTTTAAACCAGTTACCTTTATCATACTCATACATTAAGACACCTTTCCACTTTTTTGGATATGACAGATAAAATCGTGATCAATATAAAATACATTACGGCAACAACCGACCATATTGTAAATGCCTTATAAGTTGCAGCTATGATTATCTCGCCGCTCTGTGTAAGCTCCCTTATTCCTATAACGGTCAGTATTGAAGTATCCTTTATGGAAATGATGAACTGGTTTATTATAGCCGGTATCATCTTCCTTACGGCTTGTGGAAGGACAACTTTTATCATCGCCTTGTTATACGGAAGTCCTAAACTTCTTGCGGCTTCCATCTGCCCTTTGTCCACAGCCTGGATTCCTCCCCTGAAAATTTCGGCCATATATGCCCCTGCATTCAATGTCATCACGATTATTCCTGCAGTAAATGCCTGTATTTTGATGTTTGCAATACTAGGTATTCCGAAATACAAAAAAAATGCCTGTACTATTATCGGAGTACCTCTGATTAAACTGATATAAAATACAGCAATCGGTTTAAGTATTTTATTGTGCCCAATATTTATGATTCCCACAACCAACCCGATAAAAGTTGCAGCTATCAATGAAATAGCTGCAATTTTTATAGTGACCGAAATACCCTGCATAAGGCTTGGAAGGCTGGCTGACAATAACTTAAATGTATCCAAGTTCAATCACCTGCTCATTATTTTATATACTTTTTGACTATCTTATCATATTCACCATTATCTTTTAATTTCTTCAGACCATCGTTGAACATATCGATTAACTCTTTATTGCTTCCCTTTTTAACTGTAAACCCATAGTAAGCCTTATAAATCTTGTCAACTGCAATCTTCAACTTTGAATTCGGGTCAACCGAAACTTCATAAGCGATTACAGGGTAATCTTCAAAAGTCGCATCTGCATTGCCATTTACAACCTCCTGGAACATTGAAGGCGTATCATCGAAATATTTTATTGAAAGTTTATATTTATCTTTGTTTTCTTCTGCAAAAGTTGCCCCCGCAGTACCTTTTTTAATAGCAACTTTCTTTCCCATCAAGTCGTCTACAGATTTTATACTGTTGTTGTCTTTACTTACTACAAGCGATAATCCTGATTCAAAATAGCCGTCTGAAAAATCCAATGCCTGTTTCCTTTCATCCGTAATCGTTATTCCGGCAATTGCACCATCTATCTGGTTGCTGGTTAATGCAGGTATTATGCCTTTAAAATCCATGGGCTTAAGCTCATATTCAAAGCCTTCAAGCTTTGATATTTCATTCAGCAAATCTATATCTATGCCGACATACTTGTTATCCTTCTCGAACTCAAAAGGTGCATATGTTGCGTCTGTTGAGATCGTATACTTTTTTATCGACTTATTCGGCTGGCCTGTCGCAGCTTTGCTTCCGCATCCTGTGATAAACATTGATGCGATAATCAGCAAAATTGAAATAGCAGTTGTTATTTTTCTTTTCATTTTTAATTCCCCCATCCTT
>CALCDS010000227.1 GCA_937900065.1 uncultured Clostridiaceae bacterium
TAGGATTCACTTCGGCAATTTCGCCAAGAACTTAGCAAAAACGTTCACATCAGCCACTCGGATTGCTCAAAAAATCAACATTATAACGCATCAGCGAGGCGAAAGATAGCTTGTCACCTGAAAATGATCGGTACCCACCACCACAAGTGGGGGACATCTACCGCCCCGCTATACTTTAAAATAACCTAAATTTAACATGGGGGGTGTAGCAAATATTCAGCAACAAAGAAAATTCCCAGATCACAAATGATTTCAAGGCAGCGAGCAAACCGGATACGACCGTGATAGGCTCTTGCTCAACTTTTAACGGCACATTGAATTCCACAGCCATAGTCAGGGTCGACGGTATATTCAACGGAGAGATGAATGCAGAAGAAGGCGTAATAATCGGGGAAGGAGGATATGTAAAGGGCAATATAAAATCAAGCAAAGTCACAATCGCAGGCAAGATAGAGGGCAATGTTTTTTGCAGCAATTTTTTAGAGCTTACCTCAAGCGGCAAGCTGTTAGGCGATGTAAAAGTAAAGACTCTGAACATAGAGGAGGGAGCAATATTCCAGGGAAAATGCAGCATGGTGCAGCAGGAACCGATTCCAAGTGTGGCAAAAGACACTGAGAACGATAATTTGCCTGCAATATCCACTGAAGAGTAAATGTCAGCAGATTTTTAAGATCAACACAATATTTTGACATGGGGTCGATCTTGGCAAAACTTAAATAAGCACTGTGTTT
This sequence comes from uncultured Clostridiaceae bacterium, assembly GCA_937900065.1. Classification (GTDB taxonomy): domain Bacteria; phylum Bacillota; class Clostridia; order Clostridiales; family Oxobacteraceae; genus CALCDS01. The sequence continues at coordinate 733 of CALCDS010000227.1, forward strand.
AAACGAGTGCTCTCATTATTTTATGCTTGACAGGCAGGAGCTTTACACTTAAATTATATTTATACATTACACTTGAGGTGAATGCGATGACAAAGCAAATAAAGGCTGATCTTGCGCTCCTGCTTGTGGCCCTTGTCTGGGGAGCCAGTTTTGCACTGATGAAACAGGCTATAAACTATATATTGCCCTATACATTTTTGGCATACAGGTATCTTATCGCGGCTTTGATTTTATGCGCAGTTTTTTATAAATCACTAAAAAATATCAATGCAAAAACTCTAAGATACGGTTTTTTGATAGGCGGGGTTATGTTCGCCGGTTGTGCGCTTCAAATAATAGGGCTTAAATACACGACCGCCTCAAAATCCGGATTCATTACCGGACTCAATGTGATCATGGTGCCGTTATTCATTGCAATAAGATACAAAAAAGCACCCGGCATTTCAACCATATTGAGCACAATCATAGCTCTATCCGGACTTTGCATGTTAAGTATAAGCTCGCCCTTTACCATTAATATAGGCGATGTATTGACGTTTTTTTGCGCAATATTTTTTGCGCTTCAAGTCATCTTTATAAGCAAATACTCCCCTATGCTTGACCCTTTTGCATTGACCATAGTCGTACTGCTTACAATTTCTCTGTTCAGTCTCATCCCAGCCATATTTTATGAAGGAATGGCTGCGGATTTAAATCCATCATCAATATTTGCACTCCTTTTTACAGCTATTTTCTGCTCGTCCCTGGCATACAGTTTGCAGATGTCTGTTCAAAAATATACTTCTGCCACACATGCCGCGCTTATATTTATGGGGGAACCGGTATTCAGCATGATCTTCTCATTTATATTTTTGGACGAGAGACTTTCATTGAAGGGAGCCATAGGATGTGTATTGGTACTTGCTGGAATGTTAATCTCAGAGTTTGATTCCAAAGCGCAAGCTCATGGTGAAACTGTTTAAACCAAATGGGCATATATCCGCTTTAAGGCTAATGCTTTGAAAGCGGATATATGCCCTTTATCAGCAATCTTGAGAACTTATTTTCTTCCATTACCCTTTATTATTTTAGCAATAGCATAGAGTTGGCCGATTCCGTCGATCATCGCGCCTCGTCTTCTATTTACAAAAGGTTTCACAGCCTGCAGAAGCTGGATCCTCGGATCCCTTACCTGTGAAGGCCCCGGCTGCTGCATCTGCGGGTTATTCGGTAAACCTCCTTGAGGGCTTCCTCCCATCATCTGTGAAATCTGCCCTAATATCTGATTTAAATCCATATTATTAAAAAGTTGATTGAGATTATTCATGTTAGGCTGCCCGTTTGAATTCCCCGAATTAGAATTATACCCGTTATCTGGTTGTGCATCAGGCTGTATGTTTCTGTTCCTTCTACTGCTCATAAGACCCCTCCTCCCTGAGCTGGGCATTATGTATAGGATGGAGCAACCTCCACCCCTCATCCAATTTATATAGATATAACGTTTCTGTGCACTCGTATTCGATGTCTTGATTCTATTAAAGGTTTACATTTGACGTACCCGCGGTTTCAGATGCGTCATCATCACCCAGCAGGAACAGCAGTGCTATAACGGCTATTATAAAAAACCAGTCGTTTCCGAAAAGGCTTCCTAATCCTCTGCCATAGCCTGGAAACATGCCTCCATATCCTCCGTAGCCCGGTGGATTGTACCCATAACCATAGCCATACTCAATCCCTTGTCCTTCTCCTCCGACACCTCCGACAAATCCATCCCCGCTGTGGCGGCGATGGCGATGCTTTCTCGACTTTCTCCTGAAAGCTGTGTTGGGGTCTACAAGTCCATAGTCACCAAATCCATTATAATTTCCACTTCCCCCATACCCTCCATATCCCCCAAAACCTCCATATGTTCTTCCAAACCCAGCTCCATATCTGTAGCTATTGCCCAATCCGAACAATCCTCTTCCATACCCAAAACCGAATATGACGATAATGATTATAAGAATAATAAGTATCGTCTTGTTGTTCTTGCCAAATATTCCTGCTTCATTGACTCCTCCCAAACCTGTAAACAATCCTCCAAGGTTCATGTCCCTACCCCCTATCAAGGAGCTATGTATCTTTCCTAATTTTATACTATGTAATCATTTATGTTATGTTACATTTGTTTCTGATCAGTCCACTATGAAATTAAAATTTTAATGGCATGGAGTGTTTTTAGGCATGAATTAGATACAGCCGATATTTATATGCTATAATGGCCTAAACATGTATGAGGGGAGTAAAGCTTGGTCAGATTTTATATAGCGG
>CALCDS010000228.1 GCA_937900065.1 uncultured Clostridiaceae bacterium
GATTATAAGGTTAACGGATAAACATTATGCGGAGAGGAGTTTAGGTATGAGAAATGTTACACTAATTGACCATCCACTGATACAGCACAAATTGTCACTGATAAGAGATAAAGATACAGGTGCCAAGGATTTCAGGGAACTGGTTGAAGAAGTTGCAATGCTGATGTGCTATGAGGTAACGAGGGGGATGCAGCTGGAACAAATTGAGATCGAGACCCCTATATGCAAAACAAAAGCAAAGGTGCTTGCAGGGAAAAAAGTGGGTATTGTGCCTATACTTAGAGCAGGCCTTGGCATGGTAGACGGCATGTTAAAGCTGATACCTGCGGCTAAAGTAGGGCATATAGGTCTTTACAGGGATCCGGAAACATTGAAACCGGTTGAATATTACTGCAAGCTTCCGCCGGATATAGGCGAGAGGGATATAATCGTGACCGATCCCATGCTTGCGACAGGCGGTTCTTCATCTGATGCTATAACTTTGTTAAAAAGGAAAGGTGCAAAGAATATAAAGCTTATGTGCCTGATAGCCGCACCTGAAGGTTTAAAATATGTTACAGAACAGCATCCTGATGTGGAGATTTTTACAGCGGCTATTGACGAGAGATTAAATGATCATGGTTATATCGTACCGGGTCTAGGAGATGCAGGTGACAGACTCTTTGGAACAAAATAATGTTAAATTGGTCCGCCCATCGTGGGATGAATATTTTATGGAAATCGCTGAACTGGTGAAGAAGCGTTCGACTTGTTTAAGGCGGAAGATCGGTGCTGTAATTGTAAGGGATAACCGCATACTTACCACAGGTTATAATGGAGCACCTCCAGGGGCCAAGCATTGTGGCGAGGTCGGCTGCCTAAGGGAGATAATGTCGATACCCTCAGGTGAAAGGCAAGAACTTTGCAGAGCCCTTCATGCGGAACAGAATGCTGTGATACAGGCGGCCAAATACGGAATACCCATAGAGGGAAGCACCATATATACTACGACTTATCCTTGCGTAATTTGTGCAAAGATACTTATAGCATCCAACATAAAGCGTATAGTATACAGGGGAAGTTACCCTGACGAGCTTTCTAAAACATTTTTGAACGACTCGACCATTATTATCGATAAATATGAAGATTGCTCAATTAAATAGACTTATAATTTAATCAGCGATCTATTTGATTTGTTTGGCATTATGCAATATATCAGCACTATTTTAAGTTAGGCATAAAATGTTTGAGTCATATCATAAGCCTGTTATAGGGCTTTGGATATGTTCTCATTATTAGGATGTGTTTTAAATGGCAAAACAATATGCTATGTTTTGTACTGCTTTGATTATAAGCATTGCCGTTACGCCATTTATAATTAAATTTGCGTTTAAAATAGGCGCAATGGATGTTCCAAGGGATAACAGGAGAGTGCATAAGGTCCCTGTGCCCTTAATAGGTGGACTTGCAATCTATCTTGCTTTTACGATTTCAGTGATCTTGTTTACGGAATTGAATCAGAGAATCGTGGGATTGCTGATAGGAGGCACATTTATAATGTTATCCGGTTTAGCGGATGATATAAGGCCTCTGGGTCCTAAAACCAAATTGCTGCTTCAGGTTATAGGTGCAGTGATATTGATATGCTTTGGCATTTCAATCAGATATGTCACTAATCCATTTGATAGGGTGACAGGCATGGCTGACATAGGGATATTTTCCATACCTGCGACTATATTCTGGATAGTCGGGGTTACGAACGCATTTAACCTTATAGACGGGTTGGACGGCCTTGCGGCAGGAATTGCAAGTATTTCATGCATAACACTATTTATAGTATCTGTATTGAACGGGAGAATGGGCACGGCTGCTCTTACCGCAGCCCTTGCAGGCAGCACCATAGGTTTTTTGCCGTATAATTTCAATCCTGCAAAAATATTCATGGGGGATACAGGCGCTCAATTTTTGGGCTTTATATTAGCCGCCATCTCTATTGAAGGAGCAATCAAATCTGCGGCAGCCATTGCCATAACGGTGCCCATACTTGCTTTAGGCCTTCCGATATATGATACGCTTATGGCTATAATAAGAAGGTCCTTAAATAAAAAGCCTGTAATGCAGGGCGATAGGGGTCACCTCCATCACAAGCTGCTTGATATGGGTTTAAGCCAGAGACAGGCCGTTGTCGTTATGTACATAATAAGCGGCCTTTTAGGGATTAGTGCGATATTCGCTACTGAACTTAGCACTGTGCAATCGTTTTTCGTATTGATTTCAGTGCTCTGTATTATTTTAATATTATCAAAAGAAGTAGGGCTTTTGAAGAAAAACAAGGGTGAGGAAAATCAATAATATTATGGGGAAAATTCATGTAATGACGATATTCGGAACAAGGCCGGAAGCCATTAAAATGGCTCCGCTTATCAAAGCTATGGAAAGGGAGAATAGCATAAAATTGACTGTCTGCGTTACGGCGCAGCATAGGGAAATGCTCGATCAGGTGCTTGAAATATTCAATATAATTCCTGATTATGACCTTGACATAATGAGAGAAAAGCAGTCCTTGTCGGGAATAACATCAAGTGTTATTTTGGGACTTGAGAAAATAATACAGAATGAAAGGCCTGATATAATACTTGTTCATGGTGATACCACAACAACGTTTGCAGCGAGTCTGGCAGCGTTTTATAACAAGATTAAGGTCGGCCATGTTGAAGCCGGATTGAGGACATATAATAAATATTTTCCATTTCCTGAAGAAATGAACAGAAGGCTGACAGGGAGTTTGGCCGATATTCATTTTGCTCCTACAAGCACAGCCAAAGGCAACCTGTTGCGCGAGGGAGTAAGCGAAAAGGATATATATGTGACTGGAAATACGGTAATAGATGCAATGAGCTCCACTGTAGATAAGAATTATAAATTTCAAAACGATGTTTTAAAAAAAATTGATTTTAAAGCTCATAGAGTGTTGTTTATCACTGCGCACAGAAGGGAAAACTGGGGTAAACCTCTTGAAAATATATGCAATGCATTTAAAAATATTGTACATACGTTTAATGATGTAGAGCTTGTCTACCTTGTGCATTTAAATCCCACTGTATCTGAGACCGCTCATCGCATACTCGATGGAGAGGAAAGGATCCACCTTTTGCCTCCTCTCAATATAAAGGAAACACATAATCTTATGGACAGATGCTATATGGTGCTTACCGACTCGGGAGGCCTGCAGGAAGAAGCGCCGCACCTCGGAAAACCTGTGCTTGTCCTAAGGAATGTTACCGAAAGGCCGGAAGCGGTTGAGGCAGGAACTCTTAAAGTTATAGGAACTGACAGCCAGCGGATCTTTGATGAGGCGTCAACTCTTTTAAATGATAAGGATGAGTACCGCTCCATGGCTAATGCCGTAAATCCATTTGGCGACGGATTAGCTTCGCAAAGAATAGTAAAAGCTCTTTTGTATTATTTTGGAAAAAGTCGTGAGAAACCCTGCGAATTTAAACCTCAAAGCAAAAAATAAACTGAGTCAAACATAAATAAGGCAAACTACCAATTTAAAGTAGTTTGCCTTATTTTTTTAAGCATCAATATTTGACCTTGTGCATTTGGACATGCATATAAAACTGCAATTCAATAGATAATAAATGTGGGTGGAGAGTGAAAGTATCGACCCATGTATTTCCAGCACAGAGATGTATAAAATTCAGTAGGTTGTCTATAATTTGGAAAATGGGAGCAATAAGGATAGAACTTTTTCGATCCCCCTTTTATGCGTTCTATTCTCTCCCATTTTATGGAGGAGCTCTATGAAGAAGATATTTATAATATTTTTATTTACAATGTACTGGCTGTTTATTCTATCATTTCAAAAATTTGATGCTTATGCCGCACTATTAAGATCCATTGACAGCTGCAATCTGAAATATGAAAAGATCAGCATCAGCGGATGGGTGGAAATGTATGGATCGCATAGAGAACCAAAAGATTCAATGCAGCTTGCTGAAAATATATATGATTCCATAGCCAAAAGTTTGGGATATGGCGAGGGCATCCGCAGTGTAACCAATGAAATTTATACGATAAAGGGGGTTTTGTATAAAGACTCAATGTGTGTATCAGTATCTCCCTATATTGAAAAAGAGAGTTCAAAGTGCGAGCAAACTATTTCTGTGGATATAACACAGTTTGGCAGCACAAAGAATATTATTGATATCAGGGGAAGAGTCGAAAATTGCCTTCTAAAATATGGAAATGATGCTCACATGAATGTTTGCATAACAGGTTTTCTAAAAGGCAGGGCAGATAAAGATACCAGTGAAGATATCATTGAAAATATATTAGAAGATATCGGCATCAAAGATGCAGAATGCATCAGCAGTGAGAACATCATAAGCGCATACGGATATAGCCGGGCTATTCCGGATTATATAAGCTGCGGCGGCAAGAATGTAAATGTGGGTATAGCCTGCAGATATAGTTCAAATGATGATAGGACATATTTTTTGATTGGAACTCCTGTGATCTATTCGGAGTATTAAGGCAGAATGGGAGGATTTAAATTTGACTAAAATAATTGTTAATGGGGGTAAACGTTTAAATGGTACTGTGAAGATAAGCGCTGCTAAGAATTCTGTTTTACCAATTATCGCGGCTTCGCTATTATGTCCTGAAAAATGTGTGCTTGAAGAAATACCTCTGCTCGAAGATGTTTATTGCATATGCGATGTTTTAAAATCAATAGGTGCTTCCACGGAAATATCCAAAGGCAGACTGACTATAAATCCACAAAATATTATATCGGCTGAGCCTCCATATGAACTTGTAAGAAAGATGAGAGCGTCCTTTCTTGTTATGGGTCCCTTGCTTGCACGCATGGGAAATATTAAAATATCCCTTCCAGGCGGATGCAACATAGGCACAAGACCGATTGACCTCCATTTAAAAGGGCTGTCGGCCCTTGGAGCCGACATAAACGTTGGCCATGGATATGTAGAGGCAAAAGCAAGCAAACTGGTTGGGGCGAGGATTTATCTGGATTTTCCTTCAGTCGGCGCCACTGAAAATATAATGACGACGGCTGTGATGGCAGAAGGCGAAACTGTGATCGAGAATGCTGCCGAGGAGCCTGAAATCGTAGATCTTGCTAATTTTTTAAACAGCATGGGAGCCGATATAATAGGAGCCGGGACTGATACTATAAAGATACTTGGCGTACGGGACCTGAAAGGTTCTGTGCACTGCGTAATACCTGACAGGATAGAAGCCGGGACATATATGATAGCAGCTGCTATTACAGGAAGCGATTTGGTGATTGAAAACGTGATAGCAGAGCATGTGAAATCCGTGGTAGCAAAGCTCACCGAAGCAGGAGTGACCATATATGAAAAGGGAAATAAACTAAGGGTAAAGTCTGAAGGTGTGATACGTCCGGTCGATATAAAAACGCTTCCATATCCCGGGTTCCCGACGGATTTGCAGGCGCCGATGATGGCACTTATGAGCATATCGAACGGAACAAGCATGATTACGGAGACGGTCTTTGAAAACAGGTTCATGCATGTATGCGAACTAAAGAGGATGGGCGTAAATATAAAAATAGATGGAAGAAGCGCTGTTATTGAAGGTGTAACTAAACTTAGCGGAGCCAAAGTCAAAGCCACGGATTTAAGAGCCGGAGCTGCACTCATACTTGCAGGCCTGGCTGCTGAAGGCACGACTGAAATAAGTGATATACACCATATTGACAGAGGTTATGTAAATATAGAAAAAAAGTTAAAAAAGGTGGGTGCTGATATAGAAAGGATTGAGGAATGATTCATATCACTTTTTCATTTGGGGCTGCTGCATAATGCATGTCAAATGCATATGCTGCAGCCCATTTGCATATTATTTTGCCACTGGCCGCCTGATTCACTAATTCATATTTTCCATTTCATGATAATAAAATTATACAAGGCAAATTACAAAGGAGGAGTGATATGAAAAATATAAGCCTGATGATGATAACGGCAGTAGCGATGATCTTGTTTATCCCGCTTATAATAAACGGCTTGGGTAAATATAATGTTCCTGTGAATGTAAAACCAATACCTGAGAGTGCGCAATCCCAAAATACGGTTAAGACAGACCCTTCTTCAAGAGACGGGAGTACAATTACCGAATATACGGTTGATGAAGGTCCGGAGATAAAAGTATTTGACGCACAAAACAATAAACTCATGAAAATGAAGCTTGAAGAATATATAAGAGGAGTTGTGGCCGGCGAGATGCCGGCTGGATTTGAAATCGAGGCCCTAAAAGCTCAAGCAGTTGCGGCGAGGACGTATGCTATAACCAGGATGCTGGCATATGGAGGAAAAGGATGCGCAGAGCATCAGGGAGCCGACATATGTACGGATCCAACGCACTGCCAGGCTTGGATATCAAAAGAAGAATGCCTTAAATCATGGAGCCCTGTTGAAGCATCCGAGAAATGGGCGAAAATAACGGCAGCCGTAGACAGCACGAATAATATGATACTCGTTTACGATGCTGTTCCCGTCATGTATCCCATGTACTTTTCAACAAGCAGTGGAAAAACCGAGAATTCAGGAGACATATTCAGCTATCAGTATCCATATTTGAGAAGTGTTTCAAGTCCTGATGAACAGGTGGCTCCTAAATTTACATCCAGTGTTTCATTCAGTAACGATGAATTTGCCAAAAAGTTTAATCAATCAGGATACGGCATAAAGCTGGACAAAGCAAAACTGTCCTCTCAGGTCAAAGTACTGGAGAGGACTGAAGGCGGAAGCGTAAAGAAAATAAGTGCAGGAGGCAAAAATCTGACCGGAATGAATGTCAGGACTATTTTGGGTTTAAATTCCGCAAATTTTACTATTGAATTTAGAAAAAATGAAGTCGCACTGAATGTGATCGGTTATGGACATGGAGTCGGAATGAGCCAATGGGGTGCAAATGTGATGGCAGGCAAGGGCAAAAAATTCGATGAGGTATTAAAATATTATTACCAGGGAGTGGAGATAAAGAATATTAAAAGCATATATAAATAAGATAAACAATGGAGCGGTTGCGCTTGATGGCTGGCATTGTTGAATTGCTAAGCCATAAGGTGCAAGCGCTCCTTTTCAATTTTATTCTTTTGCCCTTCTAAAAACTGCCTCCTTTTTTGCTCGAAAAAAATGTTAAAAAATTTCTACATAAATGGAATATACATGTATTTTATTTGTAATTATGGACAAACTAACATACAGGAGGTGGTTGTAAAGATGAAAAATTTCTTTAAATCAAGATTTTCAAAAGAGCGGTTGGCAAAATTTTTTGACAGAGAAGGATTCTACATAGTATTGTTCCTGTGTGTATGCATTGTTGCGGTAACGGCTGTTTGGGTATCGAGGACCGGGCTGAAAGAAGATAGGAGCGAAAATATCGGAAAAGTCGATGATAATAAAACAATTGTCAACACACCCGTAACACCTTCTGAAACATCCACAGATGAAGATGAGGATACAATGGTTCCGGCTGCTGATGATGCAGATGTGGCCGACAGCGGGGATAAAACGGGTTCGGAAAGCAATACTGCGCCCGTTGTCGCCAAAAATACTGTCAGCAAAACAGCCGGGGCATTCAAAATCGGAAATCCATTGGATTTGGAATCAGGAGATATAGCGCTGATTAGGGATTACTCTCCCGAGGAATTGGTATGTTTTGAATATTTAAATGAATGGAAAACTCACCTTGGGATTGATATTAAAGGATATGAAGGATCCGAAGTCGCAGCTGTAGACGACGGAAAGGTTGTTGAGATAAGGGATGACAATGAATACCCGGGCGGATTGGGCCGGATGGTTATTATAGACCATAACAACGGGTACAGATCCGTATATGCAAACCTATCTGAAGAAATAAGCTTGAAAAAAAATCAAAGCGTTGAAAAAGGACAAAAAATCGGGGTTATAGGTAGTTCATCAATCTATGAAAAGCATGTTCCAACGAATTCAAATGAGGATTTAGGTTCGTCACATTTGCATTTTGAGTTGTTAAAGAAAAATGCTGCCAACACTTATGAGAATGTTGACCCAAAAGAATATTTTTCAATGCAGGACTAGGAGTGCTGACTGCACTCTGTTTTTTTAAAACTCGATATGAAACTTTAATGATACCTAACTATAATTCGTCCACTTTAGATATACTGAAATTTTTTAAGGGTGGACGAATTATAGTTAACATTTAATTTGCATATTAATAATCAAGATATTAATAGAGGGAGGTAGCGTTTTTGAAAGATTACATTGAAGAAAGAGTACTTGAAGTCGCAAAATATATAATAGATTCTCGGTCAACGATACGGAAGACTGCAAAGCTATTTGGTGTAAGCAAGTCTACTATCCACAAAGATATTACAGAAAGGCTTCCTAAAATAAATCCTCAAATTGCAAGCGAGGCCAAAGAAATTCTTGAATTCAACAAGGCTGAACGGCATATCAGAGGTGGAAGGGCGACAAAAATGAAATATAAGGCTGCTAATATTTAGTATATGATGGGGGAACTCGCTGCATCTTAAAATATTGATACAAGATGTTATAAAAAAAAGGAATTTGTAATTTTGTATAGAAATATAAAGTACTGGTTAGGAGGTTTTCTATGGAAGCAGCCTTGAAGACCGCCTTAAAGAATGCGATGGAAAGCATTTTTTATAGCATATCGATCATTGACGTTGATTTTATTTATAGATAGAGTTCACGAACTGAAATTTGCTTTCCCGAAAAGTAAATGATAACATTTTGTATTTTAAGATGTAGGGAGTGAAATATATGGGTTTTTTAGGAATGAGCAATGATGTCGGAATAGATTTAGGAACTGCCAGTGTATTGGTATATATAAGGGGCAAGGGTATTGTGCTCAATGAGCCGTCTGTTGTAGCGACTGACAGCAGCAAAAAAAATGTATTGGCAATTGGCGAAGAAGCAAGGCAGATGATAGGAAGGACGCCCGGCAATATCATTGCAACAAGGCCATTGAAAGATGGTGTGATTTCTGATTATGATGTGACTGAGAAGATGCTCAGGCATTTTATCAGAAAAGCCATGGGAAGGCGAGGAAGTATACTACGTCCCAGAGTTGCTGTATGCATACCCTGCGAGGCTACTGAAGTAGAAAAGAGAGCGGTAAAGGATGCTGCGTTATCTGCCGGCGCAGGTAAAGTATGTCTAATCGAGGAACCAGTTGCTGCGGCAATAGGTGCGGGACTTGATATATCCAAGGCAAGCGGGAGCTTGATAATAGACATCGGAGGAGGGACAACCGATGTTGCGGTTATTTCATTAGGCGGCATGGTTGTAAGATCCTGTTTAAAAATAGCAGGCGATAAGTTTGACGAGGCTATCGTCAGATATATAAGAAAAAAACACAATGTGATGATAGGTGAAAGAACGTCTGAAGAGCTTAAAATAAATATAGGAACAGCTTTTCCAAGGGAAGAAAACATATCGATGGATATAAGAGGCAGAGATCTTGTCACAGGTCTTCCCAAGAATATATCCGTAACTTCTGAAGAGATGAGAGAGGCTCTAGAAGAACCTGTTTTTGCGATTGTAGACTGCGTTCATTCCGTGCTGGAGCGGACTCCGCCTGAATTATCTGCTGATATAATAAATAAAGGCATAGTGATGACAGGAGGAGGCTCCCTCCTCAATGGTTTGGACAAATTGATTGAGTCAAAGACCGGCGTTTCAACAAGAGTGGCTGATCAAGCGGTGTGCTGTGTTGTACTAGGAACAGGAAAAGTATTGGAAAACATGGATTTATATGGAGATACATTATCATTCATACAAAATGTGGAATAATGAAAAGCAGCTAGGGTGGGGATCATCCTAACTGCTTATTTATTATACATGAAGTGAAGTTCAATAAGGCAAACTAGATTGATGCTTTGGGTAAGCAAAGATTTTGCAAGAGCATGATTTTTATTTAGCGGCTTCTAAAAGTGCGGAATATATCACTTCGGCCATATTCATTATGAGGTTCAGCCTTATGGTTCTGATTGAGAATATATCGGATGCATCGACCGAATCCACGACGCCTATGATCGATATATCCCCTATATATGGAAGCGCTTTTCCAACACCTTTTCCGGGACGTACAGGTCCCAATTTTATTTGTATATCGCCTATATAATCGCTATGGCCCAGGCATGCATCGACCGCTATTATAAATGGATTCTTATATTTTGCATCGATATGTTTTATTATGGAATCAAGATTTACGGCGTGTGCAGGCTCGTCAAGCGTACCGACTACAGGATATGGAAAATTGCTTTTTTTAAGAAAGGTGCCAACGAGAGGGCCAAGGCAGTCCCCTATGCACTTGTCAGTACCAATACAAACAACTATAGTATTATGGTTTAGGAATTTGTTTATATATTTGCTTAAAGAATAAACCGCATCCTTATCCGAATATGGGACTCTTATACCTAGTTCGTTCTGCTCGTATCTGTTCTCCAATACATACACCTCCTGAAATATATAAGCTGTAAAATCAGCAGCCTAGTTTTGGTACTTTCGCAAGTTTCATGTTTAATAGGAACTCTTATATATTTATATAAACTCCATAATCCATTAATTACTCAATTTTATGTTTGACTGAATAAAAGTATATATTGATAACCATAATAATCTCAGAAAAACAAGGAGGAGTACATAGTATGAAAAAAATATATTGTTCAATTTTAGCAATACTGATAACATCTGTATCAGTATCAACAATGATATATTTGGATAACAGGGTCTACACAATACCGGGGCAGTATGTTGAATATGATGAAAATGACGATGAGTATACAGGCTATATTTTTAAAGATTATAACATAAAAGTAAATCTTGAGTATATGGATAAATAAGCAAAGGACTTTAAAGATTATGTGATTCAATGATATAGTTTTTTTGCTGCTAGTTGAGATTAGCAGAGAAAATCGATTCTGCTGCAAGAATTAAAGCTCTAATGATGCTATTTAAACATTGAAAAGAGATATGGCATATATTATACTACTATTACTGTGGCTATAATCATGGAGGGATTCCCGAGTGGCTAAAGGGGGCAGACTGTAAATCTGTTGTCTGGTGACTTCGATGGTTCGAATCCATCTCCCTCCACCAAGTCGTCGCGAACTTTTATTGTTCGCGACGACTTTTTTGT
>CALCDS010000229.1 GCA_937900065.1 uncultured Clostridiaceae bacterium
AAAATTAAAGTTTAGGTTCTGTCTAACGGAGATGTTGATTTTTGAGCATCCCGCTTACCTGTTCTCGCTCACTTGGATTGCTCAAAAATCAACATCATACTTTATACTATAACATAGCCAAAATCAAAAATAAATTTTGGCTTATATGATTTAACTGATGGGACAAATTTCCTTTATACATATTAATAAATAATGATATAATTATCATGGTATCTTTGAAAATGGTATCTTTGAAATTTGAAATTAAATTTATTATGAATACATAGGAATGGGTGAAGGAGTTGGAAAAATTTATTATAGAAGGCGGAAAAAGACTTGTAGGTTCCATACCTATAAGCGGGGCAAAAAATGCTGCCCTTGCGCTCCTTCCTGCGGCGATGCTTGCGGATGAAGGCGTCTGTGTACTTGAAAATCTTCCTGATATAGATGATGTAAAGGTATTTATTGAAATAATAAGACAGTTAGGCGGAAAAGTTGACCGCATCGGAGATTATACTTTTTCGATAGACAGCAGAAATGTTTCGTCATATAAATGCAAATCTGATGACGTAAAAAAGATGAGAGCTTCTTATTACCTTCTTGGTGCGATGCTTGGCAAATTCAAAAAGGCCGAAGTTTATTATCCAGGCGGATGCAACATAGGTGTAAGGCCCATTGATCAGCATATAAAAGGCTTTCAGGCACTAGGCGCCAAAGTTGTAACTGAACATGGCGTAATAAAAATGTATGCGGACAGGTTGATTGGAAGCTCGATTTACTTGGATGTTGTCAGTGTTGGAGCAACTATCAATATAATGCTTGCTGCCTGTAAGGCCGAAGGTATCACTGTAATCGAAAATGCTGCCAAAGAGCCTCATGTGGTTGATGTTGCAAACTTTCTAAACAGCATGGGCGCAAATATAAAGGGCGCAGGTACTGATGTAATAAGGATAAAAGGCGTAAACAGACTTAAGGGTTGTACATATACTGTAATACCCGATCAGATAGAAGCAGGGACATTTATGATCGCTGCTGCAGCTACTTGCGGCGATGTCACTTTAAAAAACGTGATACCAAAGCATCTTACGTCAATAACGGCAAAGCTTGTGGAAATGGGAGTAAAAGTCGAAGAGGGTGCGGATAGTGTGAGGGTGCTCGGTGTTGCAAAACCTAAAGCCATTAATTTAAAGACGCTTCCATATCCGGGGTTCCCAACCGATTTGCAGCAGCCCATGACATCCGTGCTCGCTGTTGCAGACGGAAGGAGCATAGTAACTGAAAGCATATTCGAAGGAAGATTCAAGCATGTTGACGAATTGAAACGCATGGGTGCAAATATTAAAGTTGAGGGAAGAATGGCTGTTATAGACGGAATACCGAAACTTTCGGGTGCACAGGTCTGCGCCAGTGACCTAAGGGCAGGTGCAGCACTGATTATCGCAGGACTTATAGCGGACGGCTATACTGAAGTAAGTGGAATAAGGCATATAGACAGAGGTTATGAAAACATTGAAAAAAAGCTTAATTCTCTCGGAGCGAACATAAAGAGGGTCAAGTGATATTGTAAAGAGAAACCAAAGTGTTCCCTTCACCATAATTATGATGAAGGCGTTGTATCGTTATATGAATTAAAAATTGCTTGGAAAATGGCTGATTACCAAAGCCTTATTAAAGTATACTTAAAATGAAAGGGCCTATAAAATTGGTTTATTTGTCAATTTTATAGGCCCTTCTTTTGATAATTATATATTATTATTTCTTTATCTCTGTGAAAGGCATTATTTAACTGATATAATATTTTGTGAGGAGGAAGGACATGATGTGGTTTTGTTCATTATCTAGTGGAAGCAGCGGGAATTGTATATATGTGGGCAGTGAAAGAGCCAATATTCTGGTAGATGCCGGAATAAGCGGCAAAAAGATTGGAGCCTCCCTCAAAGAGATAGGCATATCTGCAAAAGATATTGATTGCATTCTGGTAACCCATGAGCACTCGGACCATATCCATGGAGTCGGAGTCATGTCAAGGATGTTTAACGTACCGATTTATGCCAATAATAATACCTGGGAAGCAATGCAAGGCGAGATAGGGGATATAAAAGAGGAAAATATCAGGGTATTGAAAAATGATGATCCGTTTTCAATAGGCGATATAGATATAAAAGCATACAGCATTCCGCATGATGCGGCGGATCCGGTCGGTTATTGCTTTTGGTCAGGCGGCAAGAAGATAAGCATTGCTACAGATATGGGCCACGTGAGTGAAAATGTTTTGAATAACATAAAAGAATCCGACCTTGTGCTTCTTGAATCCAACCATGATGTTGAGATGCTTAAAGCAGGTCCATACCCTTATACGCTAAAGCGCAGGATATTAAGCAGTACAGGCCATCTTTCAAACGATGATGCAGGGGAGACGGTAGCAAAACTGCTAAATGATAAATATATGACAGTGGTACTGGGACACTTAAGTGCACACAATAATTATCCTGAACTTGCATATGCTACGGTCATGTCTATCTTGAATGAGCATGATATAAAAGTAGACAGGGATATAAGCATAGAACTTGCAGGAAGGCAAAATGTAAGCCGTTTTTTTGAATTGTAATCTTGTTTGATATAGACTTTAATACATATGCCAATGATATAGTATAGACCGTAAATAATGAAAAAGTTAAGGACGCAGCTTATGTAAAGAGATGAGCGGAGGAAGATGGCATTGAATATAAACATAATTGCCGTAGGAAAGCTTAAAGAAAAGTATTTTAAAGAAGGGGCAAGCGAATATTTAAAAAGGTTAAGCAGGTTTTGCAAAATCGAGATAATCGAGGTACATGACGAAAAGATACCTGATAATCCGAACTCAACCGAGATTGAAATGGTAAAGCAAAAAGAAGGGGAGCAGATTAAAAAACATCTAAAGATAGATGCTTATAAAATAGCTCTTTGCATAGAAGGCGAGATGATGTCCTCTGAAAAGTTGTCCTCAAAAATAAATTCTCTTATGATAAACGGCATAAGCAATATAGTTTTTGTGATAGGAGGTTCAGTGGGATTGTCATCTGAAGTTGTAAGGGACTGTGATTTTCAGCTGTCATTTTCAAAAATGACCTTTCCCCATCAGCTTATGCGGCTCATACTTCTTGAGCAGATATATAGAAGTTTCAAGATCATAAACAATGAAACATATCATAAATAAAGTACCCATATATCTCTATATTAAGCTCTGTATATTAGGTCCTGTTTGACGGAGATGTTGATGTTTGAGCAATCCAAGTGCGAACTGGCGAGCGGGATGCTCAAAACATCAACATTATACTAACCTTATAACATCGTAAAAATACTTGCATGAAAGGAATGATCCGATGTTTCGAAATTTCAGCTTGCTTGGTGCGCTGATAAGCCTTCCAGGCATATTGCTTGGTTTTACATTTCATGAATATGCCCATGCATATATGGCTGTAAAATTTGGAGATCCTACTCCAAAGATGGATGGAAGGCTCACGGTAAATCCTCTTGCTCATGTGGATATATGGGGGCTTTTGCTCATACTGGTTACGGGTTTTGGATGGGCAAAGCCTGTGCGCACAAACCCTTCCTATTACAGGGGCGACATAAGGCAAAAAGAGCTTATAGTATCGTTTTCCGGGCCTGTTGCCAATCTTATAATTGCATTTGCAGCAGCTTTTATATATGTAATGTTATCTAAATTCGGTATTTTTTATAAAATGGGAAGCAGCTCACTTGAGATAATCTTAGCAATATTTGGTACGACAATATGGATCAACTGCGTATTGTTTGTATTTAATCTGGTGCCGATTCCGCCTCTTGATGGTTTCCATATACTTTTGGATATATTTCCACAGATACCATATAGGCTTGTATATGCTATGGAAAGATATGGATATATAGTGCTGCTGATTTTTGTAATAAGCGGTGCATCGAATACAATCATAGGCGGGGGAGCATCGATAATATTTAATTTTATTCAGAGGTTGATGCTCCTGCTTTGAACAGTTTGATATAACAGAAAAACCTGCATAAACTCTAAATATTTTTGCTGTGTTCATATTGAAAAAAAGTGCTGTTACAGTTAAAATAAAATTGTATGGGTGTGCGTATATACATTGAAGTTTGGATTATGTATATCCAGATGAAATTTTTTAATGATAGCGAAGTATTTTCGCAAAATAGATTTTCTATATTTGTTTAACTCGAGAAAATACATTCTCTATCGTAATATTTTAGATGAGGAGGAACACATATATGACCAAAGTCATGAAAACTATGGATGGGAATGAAGCGGCTGCATATGCGGCATATGCCTTTACAGATGTAGCGGCCATATACCCGATTACCCCATCGTCACCAATGGCAGAACATGTTGATGAGTGGAGCGCCCATGGAAAGAAAAATATCTTTGGGCAAAAAGTAAAGGTCGTAGAGATGGAGTCTGAGGGAGGCGCATCAGGTGCAGTCCATGGTTCACTTTCAGCAGGTGCGTTGACCACGACGTTTACCGCATCCCAAGGATTGCTTTTAATGATTCCTAATATGTATAAAATAGCTGGTGAATTGCTTCCTGGAGTATTCCATGTATCAGCCCGTGCATTAGCTGGACATGCTCTTTCTATTTTTGGAGATCATTCCGATGTTATGGCATGCAGGCAGACAGGTTTTGCAATGCTCGCATCAGGGAGTGTACAGGAAGTTATGGATCTGGCTGGGATTGCGCACCTTTCGGCAATCAAATCCAGAGTTCCATTCATACATTTCTTTGATGGTTTTAGAACCTCACATGAGATTCAAAAGATTGAATTAATAGATTACGAGGAATATAAAAAGCTTATAGATTACGATGCATTGAATGAATTCAGGAAGAGATCATTGAATCCTGAGCACCCGGTTCTAAAGGGGACAGCACAGAATCCTGATATATTCTTCCAGGCAAAGGAAGCTTCAAACAAATTCTATGAAGCTGTTCCGGATATTGTTGAAGGATATATGAGGGATATTGAAAAAGTAACCGGAAGATCATATCATCCGTTTGATTATTATGGAGATCCGCAAGCAGAAAATGTTATTGTAGCAATAGGTTCTGTATGCGATACAACTGAAGAAGTTATTGACTACTTAAGAGCAAAGGGAGAAAAGGTTGGATTGTTGAAAGTTCATCTTTACAGGCCTTTCTCTGCTAAATACTTCTTCAATGCAATGCCAAAGACGGTAAAGAGGATTGCAGTACTTGACAGGACAAAGGAAAGTGGAGCAATAGGCGAGCCTTTATATGAGGATGTACGCACATTGTACTTTGATGCCGATGTAAGGCCGGTAATAGTTGGAGGACGTTATGGACTTGGCTCTAAAGATACGACTCCGGCTCATATAGTAGCAGTATTTGAGAATTTAAAGCAGGATAATCCGAAGAATCATTTCACAGTCGGTATTGTTGATGATGTTACAAACTTATCTTTGCCTATTGGAGAAGATATAAATACAACACCATCAGGTACGATACAGTGTAAATTCTGGGGCCTTGGCTCGGATGGAACTGTAGGTGCAAACAAGAGTGCTATAAAGATAATAGGAGACGATACCGATCTTTATGCACAGGCATACTTTGCATATGACTCCAAGAAGTCAGGCGGAGTTACTATGTCACACTTAAGGTTCGGCAAAAAGCCTATCAAGTCTCCGTATTTAATCAATCAGGCAGACTTTATCGCATGCCACAACCAGTCATATGTATATAAATATGATGTACTGGCCGGACTTAAAAAGGGAGGCACATTCCTTTTAAACTGCATGTGGACGCCTGAAGAACTTGATAGCAAATTGCCGGCTTCAATGAAAAGATACATTGCAAAGAACAATATCAATTTCTATATATTGAATGCTGTTAAGATAGCCGGTGATATAGGACTAGGCGGCAGAATAAACATGGTTATGCAATCAGCATTCTTTAAGCTGACAAATGTAATCCCTGTCGATGAAGCTATGGATTATTTAAAGAAATATGTTGTCAAGATGTACGGCAGGAAGGGCGACAATGTTGTAAGAATGAATCAGCTTGCAATTGACAAGGGTGCTGAATCACTTGTTAAGGTAAATGTTCCTGCATCATGGGTAAATGCTGAAGACACTGAAGAGGCAGCTGCGGATAAAGATGTTCCAAAGTTCATAAAGGATATAGTGGTTCCGATGAACAGGCAGGAAGGAGATAAGTTACCTGTAAGTGCATTTAAAGGAATAGAGGACGGCAGATTCCCGCTTGGAACTGCGGCATACGAGAAGCGCGGTATTGCAGTGAGAGTTCCAAAATGGGATAAGACAAAGTGCATACAGTGCAACCAATGCTCATTGGTTTGCCCTCATGCTGCAATAAGGCCTATACTGCTGGATGCCGAAGAGGCTGCTAAGGCTCCTGAAAGCTTTGAAACGATAAAAGCATTAGGCGGAAAGCAATTTGAAGGATATAAGTTCAGAATACAGGTAAGCCCATTGGATTGTACAGGTTGCGGAAGCTGCGCAAATGTATGTCCGGCTAAGGGCAAAGCCCTCAGTATGGAACTTCTTGAGACACAGGCGGATAGGGAGACAAAGAATTGGAACTATGCAATGACCGTAAAAGTCAAAGACAACCTTGCAAAGCTTGAAACTGTAAAGGGGAGCCAGTTCGCACAGCCGCTTCTCGAATTCTCAGGCGCATGCGCAGGTTGCGGCGAGACGCCATATGTAAAGCTTGTAACTCAATTGTTCGGCGATAGGATGATGATAGCAAATGCCACAGGTTGTTCATCAATTTGGGGCGGCAGCGCACCATCGACTCCTTACTGCAAGAATGCACAAGGCAAAGGACCTGCATGGGCCAACTCATTGTTCGAGGATAATGCTGAATATGGATTTGGTATGTTCCTTGGAGTTAAACAGATAAGGGAGAGGTTAGCCGACCTCATGAAGAAGGCTTTGACACTTGACATTTCAGATGAGCTTAAGGCTGCCATGAATCAGTGGCTTGCAGGAATGAACGATGCCAAAGAGTCCAAGGAAGCATCCAATAAGATAGCTCCACTGCTTGACAAGTATGCATCCGATCCTGTGATAAAGGAAATAATTGAGAAGAAAGATTATCTCATAAAGAAATCCCAGTGGATATTCGGAGGAGACGGCTGGGCATATGATATCGGATACGGCGGACTGGATCATGTTCTAGCCCAGGATGAAGATGTCAATGTTCTGGTTGTGGATACGGAAGTATACTCCAATACTGGCGGACAGTCATCAAAAGCTACACCTGCCGCTGCTATAGCCAAGTTTGCCGCATCAGGCAAGAGGGTTAAGAAAAAGGACCTTGGAGCTATGGCTATGACTTATGGTTATGTATATGTTGCTCAAATTGCACTTGGTGGTAATATGAACCAGGCAATCAAGGCTATTTCTGAAGCTGAAAGCTATCATGGACCATCTTTGATAATTGCTTATGCTCCGTGCATCAACCATGGCTTAAAGGTAGGCATGGGAAATACCATAGATGAAGAGAAGAGAGCTGTTGAGGCTGGATACTGGCACCTTTACAGATACAATCCGCTTCTTAAAGCAGAAGGAAAGAATCCGTTTGTACTGGATTCTAAAGAACCTACAGGTTCGTTTAGAGACTTCCTCATGGGTGAAGTAAGGTATTCATCTTTGCTCAAGGAATTCCCGGATACTGCTGAAGAGCTGTTTGCCAAATCTGAAAGAGATGCAAAAGAAAGATACGAAAGCTACAAGAGAATGGCTCAAGCTTAAAATAAGAATAAAAAAATGCGGCACTGATTTTCAGTGCCGCATTTTTTTTGTGAAGCAAAGCTTAATAAGACAAACTAGCTTAATATTTTTGAATGCATTTGAACTTATAGTTTGTATATTTATAATATCGAAATCCATACTTTATAAGACCTATATCAGCTGTTTTGAGTTTTTTCAATATATAATATGCCTATTGTTTTTTTACCGCAATGAGAAGCTATAACGCATCCTGCATCTGTAACGAGTATCTCATCAGGCGATATTGCTTTTTGTAAACCGTCTTTGATATATTCTATATCTTCCTTACTGGAAAAACTGTGAGTTATAAATATCCTGTGAGGGTCTATCCTATCTTTTTTGATCAGCGCTGTTTCAAGCAATCCATTTAAGACGGCAGTCCTTTTGCCGTTAAACTTCTCACCCACAGCCATTTTCCCTTCGCTTACAATTATTCTTGGATGAATTGAAAAAATCGAACTCATCCATCTTGCAAGGGATGAGCATCTGCCGCCCATATAAAGGAATTTCAATGTATCGATTATAAATGAGCTCCTCACCAATGGAACTGTTGCAGATACTTTTTCATATATGCTCTTTGCATCATCAACACCTTTCATAGCCAATTCTGAAGCCATAAGCACGAGCAGCCCTATCCCTGATGATAAATTGAGAGAGTCTATTACATATATTCTTCCTTGTGGAAAATCTTTACTGGCTATGCGGGCGTTCTGCACGGTTGAAGAAAAGTATGAGGATATGCCTATATATATTATGTCATAACCTTTATCCACCCATGGTTTAAATGCATTTGTGTAATCCGTGGGAGATGCAGCTGCCGTTTTTGGAAGCTTTTTCTTTTTTTCAACTAATTCATATAATTTTTTTTCATTGATTTCAATACCATCTTTATAACTCGCATCATCAAAAATCACATATAAAGGCACGATAGATATGTTGTACGCATTTATAAGGTCTTCTGACAAACTTGCCGTGCTATCTGTGAAAATTTTAACCGGATTCATTTATTATACCTCCTGGTTATGAAACATTTTTTGAAGTTTATTCAAAAAGGTGTTTTAACCGTTTATATTATGATTACATAGTAATATATTACTTAAAAATAACAAAAAATGCAATTTTATTGACATCAATGTCTGAAAAATTTTTGATTAAAATCATATTACACTGTAAGGATTGTTATATGCCTTTATTATTAAAGTCGGGTGTGTATGCGGTTTGCGCTGAATTGCAATCCTGCGTATATCCATTTTCGAGGCCTATCGAAATCGAATAATCCACAAGCCATTCATAGGATTTTTGAGACACTCTCTTATTTATTTCTGGATATTTATGAGCATCATACATTGGTACATATTGGCTCATAAGGCTTATATATATGCTCTTTGGAAGATTTTGAGATATCCAATCTAAAATCTTCTTGGATTCCGACAGCAATCCTGGAAGAAGCAGATGCCTTATTATCAGACCCTTTTTTATAAGCCCGCCCTCGAGTACGGGGGAGCCCACCTGCTTAAACATTTCAATTACAGCCTCTGATGCATATTTAAAATAATCCGGGGTTTTGGAATACTTAGTTGAATATGCGCTGCTGAAATATTTTATATCAGGCAAGTACACATCTATATATCCCTTAAGATATTTTAATGTTTCAATATTCTCATAACCGTTTGAATTATATATAACCGGTACGGATAACCCATTTGACTTTGCCAATTGAAGAGCCTCTATTATTTGAGGCACATAATGAGTCGGCGATACCAGATCAATGTTATTGGCACCTCTCTCTTGAAGTTTGATAAAAACATCTGCTAAGTCTTCTACTGACATTTCCTTTCCACTATGTTTCTGGCTTATGCCAAAGTTTTGGCAAAATACACATGCCATGCTGCAGTTCGAGAAAAATACTGCGCCTGATCCTCTTTGGCCGCTTATGCAGGGTTCCTCCCACATATGGAGCATAGCTTTTGCGGCTTTTATATTTTTGCCTGCATTGCAGTAGCCAGTTTCGCCTTTGAGCCTGTTTACTTTGCATCTTCTGGGACACAATTCACATTTTTCAAGCAGTTTTATTATATCCATCACTAGCACCTCTTATGAAATTATAGCAAAGCTATTTGGATAATGCCAATACAAGAAAAAGCTGCGGTAAATTGCCTTACCATAAAACATAAAATAAAACTTATGTATTCTTAAAGAAATCTTAATATAAACGATAAAGAACTTAACAAGTGACATTTAAAATATAGATATAAAATTGTAAAGGAGTGAATTATTAGAATGCAAAGGAAAGCAATATCTTTATGCTTAGCATTAATTTTGGTATTTCCATTAATATTTTCAGGCGAAGCTAACGCTGCATCGATTTATGATCAGACGGAAATTGATGCGAACCTCAACTCCTCTGCAACACCGGATCATATCGTGCTCTCGTGGACGGGTGATCCGACCACGACCCAATCTATAACTTGGAGAACTATAGGAACAGTTGAAAGTGGTGAAGTGCAGTACAGAGAAAAAGGAAGCTCAAGTTTTAAAACGGTTGCAGCAACAAAAAGTCAATTGACAACGATTGACGCAGACAATCCACCTAAAACATCAGTCAACATTTTCAGGGCAACAGTGACAGGACTTAAACCGGGAACGACATATGAGTATAAAGTAGGAAGCGAAGAAAATTTCAGCGAGATAAACAGCTTTAAGACTGAAGCAAGCAACACAAATAAGTTTAAATTTATTGTATTTGGTGATTCACAAAGCGGAGATGCAACAAAGCCCATATATTCACCATGGCATGACACAGTACAAAAGGCATTTGCTGAAAATAAAGATGCTAGTTTTGTAATAAACCTTGGCGACCTTATAGAACAGGGACAAAGTTATCAGCATTGGAACAATTGGTTTGCAGCCGCAAAGGGAGTAATAGACAATATACCGGAGATGCCTGTTCAGGGCAACCATGAAACATATGTACCAAATGACGGTTCTACAAAACCCGTGTACTTTATAAACCAGTTTAGTGTACCAAACAACGGACCTGACGGCTTTAAGGGACAAACATATTCATTCAATTATGGAAACACTCATTTTGTTGTGCTTGACAGCCAGGAAGACGAAGAAGCTCCAAATGATGATTCATTCCTGAAAGCACAGGCTCAGTGGTTAGACAATGATCTTGCAAATAACAACCAGAAATGGACGATAGTTTCATTCCACAAGACTCCGTATTATATTAAGAAGACGAGAAACAATCCGGCAGTAAAGGACATATTGACGCCGATAATTGAAAAGCATCATGTGGACATCGTATTAAACGGACATGACCATGGAGTTGCAAGGACTTATCCAATAAACGGAGGGAAATATTATACGGATTATTCCAAAGGGACAGTTTACTATGTCACAGGAAGAAGCGGAAACAAATATTACACTGACCTTAATAAAAAGGTTTGGGATGCTTTATTTATAGATGCTCAGGATAGTCCGACATATGAAGTGGTTGACATCGATGGAGGCAAACTTTCAATAAAGTCTTACAAGTATAATACATCGAATTATTCAACACCTACACTAATAGATACGCTTACAATAGATAAAGATAATCCCGCAAACAGCACGGCTTTAAAGATAAATAGAAGCGAGAACACGCAGCTTGCAATAGCAGGCACATTGCAGCAAGGGTATAATGTAACTGTTGCAAACAACAAAGCATATATTGATCCGGCATTGATTGCAAAGTACTATGGCGGGACATATGATAAAAATTCATTGAAATTGACTGTGAATAAAAAAGACTATGTGTATACAAAAGCGGATCTTTTAAACAATGATAGTTCAAAAGTAAACCTTGATGCAATTTATAAATCAGGCATAGATGCAAGTTATAATGATGGAATAAATACCATCCTTGTCGACATTACAGGAAGGACAAATGCTGCAGGCTTTAAAGGATTTACAATCACACAGACTGCAAAGGGCAACTCTTCTAACAGCGATCCTTCGGGAAATAATCAGCAGGATCTGCCGAAAACAGACCGCTCAACGAATGCAGGTTTATATGTTATATCAGGCCTATTCCTTTTGGCAGCAGGATTATTCATAAGGATCAAATTAAGGGAAAAAACCAATTAGGCCAAAGATGATGGAAAAAAAGATAACAGGGACGGTTAACAAATATTTTTATTTAGCCAATGCAAAATTGTTAACTATCCCTATTTTTATGGGGTAAAGCAGAATATCAAACTGCCTTAATGTTTTTACGAGGCATTTTAAATCTTATTGTGAATGAAGCGAATATCAAGACAAACTATATAGTATTTTGCCAAAGGCGTTTAAATTGATGGTTTGTCTTATTTGAAGAGGGTGGTTCTGTGAAAATCATAACCTGGAGTAAAAAGCATATTGACATTCTACTTATTATAGCAGGATTGTCCCTTATCGCTTTTTCCATGTATTCGATACTTGAGCCATGGATATATCAAAAAATCGCACTGAGGGAGAATGCAAAAACAGCGGATAGTTATATAAACAAGAAAGGCATAAACAGGTTATTGAATGATTACAATCCCATACCCATCAAAAGAGAAGAATATGAAAGCGGTATGATGGTCATTGATATACCGAAATTGAATGTACATGCGAGTGTGATAAATGGGACTAGCACTGAAGATTTGAAACTTGGACCTGCTCTTTTTGAAATAAGCCCTCTTCCGGATGCAAAAGGAGGAAATGTATGCATAGCAGCTCACAGGGACAGGTGGTTTAAGGAAATCGATAAGCTTAATAAAGATGATGAGGTAATGCTTAGTTTTAACGGCAAGAGATATGTATATAAAGTAGAAAAAATATTTATAGTCGCTAAAAATGATTGGTCAATAACATACGATACCGGATATACGGCATTGACTCTTGTAACCTGCATATCGACTTCTGATTCGGAAAAGAGGATTATAGTACGAGCAAAGCTTAAAGATGGATAGTAGTGTCATGCAGAAATTTTGCAATATAGCATCCCAAAAATATAATCCTTGTTTAAACTGCATATTTGAATATACGAACTTTAATGATTATTTTTTTGCGCTGATTTAATTGTATAATAAATAGATTGTTCAAAATTCAATGTTGTACAAGTTTATATGCAAAAACCGTTTGGATAATTGAGGACAATGTGGATATATTTGGGGATTATGTGCATAAAACTGTGGATAATTATGGCAATGACAGATTGAATATACATAATCAACAATGAGCAAAAAAATAATGCCTGCAAAAGGCAAAAAAATGATTTAAACAAGGCAAAGGACTAATTGAAATTTTAACATAAGCCTTAGAACTTAAAAAGTGTGAACAGGCGAACAGGATGCTCAAAAAATCAACATTATACTTTAAGTCTAAAATAAAAATGCAAGTATATTAAATCCTAAGTTCAGGATAATGATTATAAACCAAAAGGCTGCTCCAAATATTATTAATTTCAGCAGACAACCCGTAACTTTTAAAGCTATCTTAAGTGCCAAAATTATTATAAAAAGGCTTAATATTATCGATAATACTTCCGACATCATATCACTTCCCAGAATGAATCTATATGTATATTCTATTAATAAAACTTTTAAAGTGCAACATGAATATAATCCCTCCGCGTTAAAATATGGATGCTGTTTTTGCTATTAAAAAATGTATAGATAGTTTAGTTGATGTCAAATTGATATGTTTTTTTGAAAATAGTGTCTATAGATACAAGTGGTACTGTGGCTCATCACAGTATATAATTATTGCAAAAGGATACCATACATTTTAATGGTTATTTAAGAGATGTATCGTAAATGAAGTTTAAAATTATAGCATGCAGTAATGGAATAAATATTAGGGGGGATTTTAGATGTCTGAGTTTAAAGCATATATAAGAGATGACGAGATAATGCTTGAAGGTGCAGATGATAAGATTGAGCTTTTTTCGCAATTTCTCGATGATATGGATGAAGCAACCGATGCCTCGTCGTGTGATTGCAGATCGAACGATAAAGTCAGGACAGTAGTTGAAAATTACTTTCCTGACTATGTGGATGAAATAATGGAATTGTTCGAAGATAATGACGGGTACTGCAATTGTGAAATAGGGACAAATGTGATGGGCAAGAACAGCGTGGTAAGGAAGCTTGGGCGTTTTATGGATATGCAGGACATATAAAAAAGGCATTAAGGGAATTTTTCTACTTATGAATTATAAATTAATAGTGATTGCTGCACAATAAATAGTTTATTGTGCAGCAGACTTTTTGGCGCTTTGCTATCCTCATATCGCAACAATAATTTTCAATCTGCGATAAGGTCCTTATATTTTTCATTTTCAGTCATTAACTTTTTTGCAAAAGAGCAAGTAGGGACAATCTTTTTATTTCCCTCTCTGGCATACTCTGCTGCCTTTTCTACCAGACGCTCTCCTATGCCTAATCCACGCAATTTTGGAGAAACATATGTATGATTGACGATTATCTTATCCTCTCCCAAAGGAATAAATGTTATTTCAGCTATCGGATTTTCGCTGTCTTCTCCAATATAGAACTTGTTGTTGTCCATCTTTATATCCTCCATACTTTTACCTCCTCTTTTAGGATATACCTATCAACTGATCAATTTGAAATACATTTATCTATTGCTGCATCATATCCCTCTTTAAAAAGTTCACATAAAAATTTTTTATCAAAGTTTAAGGAATCATTAGGTTTGAACAATCCCTTTCTCTGTATTAAAATTATGTTGTTCCTTTCATAATTGTCAAGTAGATATTGGGGTATTTCAAAATTATTATGAAGCACTAAAAGATAAAGTTTTTTCACATGATTTTGTATAAAAGGCTCCATAAAGTTATTATTTAAAATGCCTCCGTCGATATTAAAATTGTCATACTTACCCTCTTTCACCTTTTCATGAAATTTATCAGATATATCCTTGGAATTAAAGCTTTCCGCCACTTTGGCAAACGGCATGCTTTTGATTCCATCGGGACGCACATAAGGAAGCAGCGAGCTATATTTTATGCAGGTTAACGCTTTCTCTTTTGTGAGTTTTGATACATCAATCCTTATTTCTTTAAGCTTTCCATCTTTAACATTCACATAATTGATATAAAAAGATTTTACGTGATTGTTTTTGCCTTTTAATTCTTTTAGCTTTTCAATCATAAAATCATTGGATATGGTATCGGTAATTTCAATATCTCTTATCTCATTTTGAAAATCGGTTTCCGTATAAATTTCCTTCATCTTTTCAATATTATTTGTATATATGAAGTAACCATTCACTGCACCTATGGAGGTACCGGCTATTATATCAAATTTCAGCTTTTTTTCATGCATTGCATAAACCGCTCCGGCTTCAAAAGCACCCTTTGCTCCTCCACCTTGAAGAAACAACCCGTTCATATTTATCCCTCCTTTTGTGACAGGCAATGCCTGGATTGATCGAATTTTAGAAAAAAATAACCTTCTAATGTCAATTATATCAGTCATAAAAGGTTATTTTACAGTATCTTAATTTAATTTTGAAAAGTATTTTTTATTTACTTCTATTTTGCATAGAAAAAGAGCATCGCAAACTACTTTAATGTATTTTGCGATGCTTACTATTTTAATCGCAACTGTAAATATCCGTTATACCTCTAAAATAATGGATATGGCCGTCATTACATGTTGTCAGGCCGTAATAATAATGGTAATGTCCGTTTCCACAGGCTGCAGGCAGGGCCGGCCCTGTATAGAAACATACGCTGTGCCTGTGCTTATCGCTCTTTGAAGTTTTACCGTGGTAAAAGTGAACATGATCACAATGCTTTCCTAAAAAAATTGGATCATGTGATTTGACATCATCTATCCTGTGACAGTGGTTGCAATAACAGTCGGTTACCCCGCAGCAATCGTGCTCGTGTCTGCAGTAATCGCCCATAAAACCATCTCCCCAATATGGATTTATTCAAAATCGATATCTTTTTTCGAGCATATCTTTGATTTATATTTGAACAGTTCATTGAGTTTGTCCGGCTTGAATAAGTAAATGACATGCTCGATCCGGATGGATAATAAGGTTTCCTACAATACAATATGCAAAAGCCACTAATATGATATTGAATCCCTTTATTTTTCGGCTATATTAAAGTATAACGAGGCGGTACATGTCCACCACTTGTGGCGACGGGTACAGATTTTCAGACGGTAAGCTATCTTTCGTCCAGCTTTAGCTTGAAGGTAAGAAAATCAGCACTATACTTTACTATTTTTCATATGGTTTTCATATTCTTTTCCTATTTTCCTCAAAGTAAAAAAATATCA
>CALCDS010000230.1 GCA_937900065.1 uncultured Clostridiaceae bacterium
ATATTGTTGATTTTTGAGCATCCTTGTTCGCCCGTTCACGCTTTTTAAGTTCTAAGGCTCATTAAGGTAATTTTTATATCTAAAGTTTGCTATCTATAAAGTATAATAGCCAAGCATGCCCACGCCTGTATCTTTAAATTCATCCGTCATCCTTGTAACATCACTCAGGCTTACACGGTCCTTTTCAACCGACATCACTGCGCAGTCGCAATGGTTCAATATGAGAAGTACCCTGTCAAAGCTCATATACTGAGGAATGTTGAGTATCAGTATATCATAATTGTCACGGACATCGTTTATAATCCTCATCATGCTGCCATCCGCCAAAGGTGTGCGTCCTATGTCCTTTTGGGTGCCAAATGCCATCACATCAAGATTTTCTATATCGGAATTGCATACAGTCTCTTTTACATCCGTCTTCTTGCCATACAGCAAATCGCTTAGACCAAATTCAAGCTTTGATTTCTCGTTTACCGGAATGCCTAAGGAGGATTTATTCAAATCGATTACAAGCACTTTTTTGCCAAGCCTTGCCAGATAGGTTGC
The DNA here is from genome assembly GCA_937900065.1 of uncultured Clostridiaceae bacterium. GTDB lineage: Bacteria > Bacillota > Clostridia > Clostridiales > Oxobacteraceae > CALCDS01. Next base: position 547 of record CALCDS010000230.1, read on the forward strand.
GATATCATAAACAGATTTTGAATCCCCAGACTTGGAGAGATTTATATCGGCAAGTATTTTTTGCGAATTCCCCTTCAGTCTTAAAAGGACCCGTGCGGAAAGTTCAGCTATACTTTCTTCTCCTTTTGCAGTACCAAGATAGTCCATTCCAAACAAGTTCTTTATTTCATTCTTTCCCTTTATCCTGTCATCAAACAAAAGCATCAGGAATACAGCGATCAATCCCAGTCCAAATCCGGTCACCCCTCCGCTTATCAGGCTCTTTTTGTAATCTTTGTTTACAGGATATGGCTCTTTGTCCTCAGTTATAACGACCAGATTTTCAACCTTGAACATTTCCTTGGAAATATCCTTGATAACAGGAAAGGCATTCGAAGCTATATCAGAAACGAGCTTCCTGTCGGATCCTTCCACGGTTATCTCAACTTTTTGGTGCTGGTCATCCGCTTTTGCGGACAACATGTTGCTTATTGCATTTTTATCCAAGTTATTTCCTACTGCTTTGGCTATTTTTTCGTCAACATCATCATTTTTAGCCAAATCAGCTATAACAAATGATAGATTCGTTACAAACTTGCCATCCTTGCTCACAACTGTTTGAGGCCCTACTAAAATCACCCTTGTCTGCCTGTATACGGGTTTATTTATAAGAGTAAACACCTCGCTCAGTATGATGCATAAAGCCGCCAATGCAATTACGATCCACTTTCTTTCCCAAAAGTATTTCAGAAAATCCCTAATATCCATGATACTTTTACCATTCCCTTTCCATAAGCATAATTCAGGTTCATTTCCCATACCTGGCATTGCAATATCCCTATTTTCCCTTTAAATTCTATTTAACAAAAACATTGATTTTAAGCAATCCCGCTTACCTGTTCACTATGATTGCTCAAAAAATCAGCATCATACTTCAGCAGAGCCTTATTTTAATATATCAACATAAAGGTTGTACATGCTTTTAACATTGTCCGACCAATTGTAATTTTTTGATACAAATTTTCTTCCGGCCTCTCCCATGTTTTCTCTTAAAGAGACGTCCACAACCAGCTTTTCCAAAGCATCAGCAATGGAGTGGATGTCCTTTGGCTTTACAAGAAACCCTGTCTTCCCGCCTGCGACGACTTCCGGTATTCCTCCGGCATCTGATGCCACGACAGGCAATCCGCAGGCTTCAGCCTCAAGCGCAGCGACTCCGAACGACTCATTTAAAGAAGGCATAAGGAATATGTCCATCATGTTTAAATATTCAGGTACCTTGTCGTTCGGTACTCTGCCTATAAATCTTACATCATGGGATATATTCAAATCATTGCACAATTTCACCATCTCATCTTTTTGGGTCCCTGATCCGACAATTAAAAGCTCTGTATTCCTATATTTTTTATGCAATTCATAAAAAGCCTGAATGCCGTATCTTATGCCGTATACTTCCTCCAAAGATTTAACCATTCCTATGACGATGTTTGAATTATTATTTGCTTTGCCCTTTTGGGGGCAGAATGATTTTAGGTCGATTCCAAACGGAATAGTATACACTTTTTTATCCGTATATAGCATGGTCTCTTTAGTCAATGCCATGCTTGTTGAAGTTATGTAATCGGCTTTTTTTAGATTGTACTTTACCATGGACTTAAATAATGCATTTCTTTTAGGGGCGTTAAATATATCCGTGCCCCAGGTTGATATGACATATGGATGAAATCCCAAAAGCGCTCCTGTAAGCCCATAGCCTGTTGCATAATGAGCATGAAGTATGTCGGGTCCTGCGGCTTTGATGATTTTTTTAACCTCGCCGCATTTCAATATATAGCTCTTGTTTTTAGGCTCTGAGGGCAGTTTGCCGTATTCACTTTTCAATGGCTTTACATAATGCACATTGACGCCTTCTATATCATATCTGTCAAAGCTTATAACATCAATGATGCAGCCCTTATCCCTCATAGCTTTTGCCCATCTCTGGGTATGCGTGCTTGCGGCATTAGCAAGATAACATATTTTCATTTTCCGCACTCCCCGCCATAGGCCTTGATATCATCGACTCGAACAGAGCGCTAAAGACAAAGAAGTATCCGCCTATTATGCTCAATCCTCCAAGCAGCATAGTTTCAAACATCTGTTGGAATATCGAACCCATCAATATCGCAAACACTGTGACAAGCATCATATGCTTACCCTTGAATTTAAAAAATCCATGTATTATATTATATAAAAACGCGATGTATATCAACAATCCGAAAATTCCAAGTTCAAGCCACATCCTCAAAAAGGTGTTATGAGGTGTCCTGTCCATTATAATGGATGAATATGAATCAAGTACATCTACCGAATTCCCGATGCCGAAACCAGTTATCGGTCTGTCGGCGATCGCTTTTGCCGCAGTGCCCCATAATATTCCCCTGCTGCTTAACCCGAACAATCCGCTGCTGAATTTTCCGGAACCTATATGAACTCCCAAAAACGATTGAAACATCAACACGACCGATATGCATAATATGATGAAGATATATTTCATCTTCCTGTACTTATAAAGCAATATTATCGTACCGGCTATCGCAACAGCCCCCCATGAACTTCGTGAAAAAGTCAAAAACAGGTTTGCACCCATGATTAAAAGGCTTATGAAATACAATCCCTTCTGTCTTCTGTCCTTGCTCTCCAGAAAAAAGTAAAGGGCACACGGTATCGTGAACGTCAGCAACATGCCATGTGTATTCGTATTCGGGAAAACCGAATTCATATAATAATCATAGATCTTATCATAGCTAAGATGCTGTGGCAATTGAAATCCGTTATAATTCAATATCATCACGATTATGCCCATTATGCTGAAAAAAAGTCCTACAAAGTTGAACGCCTTCAATACTCCTTCAATCCTGTTTTTGCTGTTGGAATACTCGACCGCCCAATCCCATATGAGTATCACTATAGGAAAGGTTATATTATAAAGTGCACTGGTCCTCATATTTATCGAATATGGAAACACCATAAAATTAACTATCACATACAAAAAAAGGAGCCGCCCGTTCTTGGTATGGAGTATGCCGTCCACCGTTATTTTTCTTCTTAAAATAAGAGTCGACAGAAAAATGAAGAAGCAAACCCCAACCGGCAAGATATACTTGTAACTGAAAGACAGCATATTCATAAATGGTATTGTGAATATGAACAAATAGAAAAGCTTATCGACTATCATCACATTTCTGATAAGATAACCCACCATTGCCGTCAATACGCATACCCAGAATACCTTTTCAAGGCCGCCCTGATAATCCCCTGCAGCAAACAAGCTGCATAGGATGCCCAAGATTATAAATCCAAATATAAAAGTTATTTTCTTTCTATTGCTTAAACCCGTCATCTCGACAAACATTATCTACACAACCTTTACCGTATTTATTGATTTTCAAGCAACTGGTCATCAGGCACATCCCTCAATACGGATGCAGGGTTTCCGGCTACGATCTTTTTAGGCTGTACATCCTTTGTCACCACGCTGCCTGCAGCTGCGAAGCCATCCTCATATATCGTCTTTCCAGGCAGCACAGTGGCTTGAGCTCCTATCCTTCCACCTTTTTTGACCGTAACTCCTTTAAAATGCTTGAACCTTTCACTTGACCTCGCCGCATAATTGTCATTGGTCGTTACAACTCCAGGCGCGATAAATACATTATCCCCTATTTCAGAATAAGCCGTAATATATGCATTGGTTTCAATCTTGCAATCACAACCTATAGTTGAATGATTTTCAACGGCAACTCCTCTTCCGATTATGGTCCTGTCGCCTATAGATACATTTTCCCTGACAGTACAAAGATCAGCCAGGAGCACTTCTTTGCCTATTTTGCATCCTGCATAAATCACAGCACCCGCTCCAATCAAGCACCCATCGCCTATAATCGCAGTACTTAATTCAGTTTCGTTTTTGAATATGCTGTTTGGCGATCTCATAGGTTCCTTGCCGATTATAGTATTGTCATCTATCCTAACATTATTTCCTATAACAGAACCCTTATGGATAACAACATTATGTCCTATTACACATCCGTTGCCTAAATTCGCCCCATCTTCAATTACAGCAAAGCAACCTATTTTTACATTGCTCCCGATTACGGCACTTTCGGATATATAATTCATGTTCATGATCAACACCCCTGCATATCCAGCGTGGAAAATGAGCCTATAGGAAATTTGACAGGCATGCCTGTCTTTCGGGATTTATATGCTGCAAGCACGATATCCATTGCAACACTCCCGCTTTCGCCATTTACCAGAGGTTCTCTGCCCTCTCTTATGGACTCTATCATATCTTTAAAAAGTGGAGTATGGCCGAACCCATATACGGTATCAGGGTCACCCTCTTGGCGTCTTAATACATCGGATTCGCTTTCAGCTCCATCTTCAAATCTCCATGTTTCAATCCTGTTTACGGCAAGGCCTCCAATACATACCGTACCTTTCTGGCCGAATATGCTGAGCGTCTCCTCAAGGTTTTTCGGATACACACAGGCACTTCCCTCTATGATGCCTATGGCGCCGTTTTTAAACCTGATGATCACAGCCCCGAAATCCTCGCCTTCAATATCCCTTAAATATGTGTCGCACTGTGCATATACGGTATCAACTTCTCCGCCGAGCATCCATTGGAGCAGATCGATATCATGTATGCATTGGTTCATCAATGTTCCACCGTCCAGCTTCCAAGTGCCTCTCCATGGAGCTTGTTTATAATAGCTCATGTCCCTGTTCCACAATATCCTTGCTGTCCCATTTATGAGCTTTCCAAACCTTCCGTCTTCGAGCGCCTTTCTTGTCATCTGAACTGCTTTGTTAAATCTGTTCTGATGGCATACGCAAAGCTTCCTGTTGTTTTCCCTTGCGGTCTTCACCATCAAATCGGCATCAGCAGTTGACAATGCGATCGGTTTTTCAACGATCACATTTATTCCGGCATTCAAACAATCGAGCGCTATTTTGGCATGATAACCGCTTTCAGTGGCAATCGTGACCACATCGATCTTTTCTTTTTGTATCATCTCGCGGTAATCACGATATATATTTATTTTGCTCTGCACTATGCCCTTTTGGGCTAGAAATTCATTGTATATCTTGGATTTTTTCTCTGCCTTGTCCTGCACGACATCACAGAGCGCAACCAGCTTAGCATCATCATAATTGTTTGCAATGCCTTCCATATGTTTTTTGGCTATGCGGCCGCAGCCTATTGTTGCAAATCTTAATTTATCCAATTTTTACATCCTCCATAACGCATTGATTTACAGCCTGTAAATCTTTTCCCTGCCTGTCTTTATATTGGCCATGGCATTTCTGGTATCATATATAACTTTTGACAGTTTAAGCAATTTCTTATAATCATAGCACGAATGATCGGTAGTGATGACCACGATATCAGCATCTTCAATGAGCTTGTCGTTTATATCACATGTCTCGTAACTTTTCCCGTTATACTTGAATTTCTTTATGTACGGGTCGTTTATATATACCTGTGCTCCCTCTTTCTTTAAAAGTTCATTTATCTTAAGCACAGGCGATTCCCTGAAGTCATCTATATCTTTCTTATATGCTACGCCAAGGAGCAACACTTTTGAACCGTTTAAAGATTTCTTGGATTTATTCAATATCTTCATTATATTTTCCACGACGAATTCAGGCATATAATTATTTATCTCTCCGGATACTTCAATAAGCTTGGTATGATAATTATATTCCCTGGCTTTCCATGTCAAATAATACGGATCGATCGGTATGCAGTGGCCTCCAAGTCCCGGTCCCGGATAAAAAGGCATGAACCCATATGGTTTGGTTGCAGCCGCATTTATGACTTCCCAAATATCTATGCCCATCCTGCTGCAAAGTATTGCCATTTCATTTGCCAATGCTATGTTTATATTTCTAAATGTATTCTCGAGTATCTTTTCCATTTCCGCAACTGCAGGTGACGATACCGTATATATCTCGCCTTCCAGAACATTTCTGTAAAGCGCAGCTGCTATTTCAGTGCATTCCGGAGTCACTCCGCCTACAACCTTAGGAGTATTCTTTGTTTTGAACTTCTTGTTGCCAGGGTCTACCCTTTCAGGCGAAAATGCAAGGAAGAAGTCAACTCCGCACTTTAGACCGCTCGACTCAAGTATCGGTTTTACTACTTCTTCAGTCGTTCCGGGATATGTCGTGCTTTCAAGCACCACGAGCATTCCCTTATGGATGTTCTTTGATACGCTTTTCGTAGAATTAACTACATATGATATATCAGGCTGCATATACTTATCAAGAGGCGTCGGCACGCAAATCGTGACTGTGTCCACATCCTTTATGAAGCTGTAATCAGTTGTAGCTTTCAGCCTTCCTTTTTTCACAAGTTCTGCCAACTCTTTGTCGACCACATCGCCTATATAATTATGTCCGGCATTTACTGCATCGACTTTGCTTTTTTGCACATCAAAGCCTATCACAGTATAACCTGCCTTTGCTTTTTCCACGGCTAAAGGAAGTCCAACATATCCAAGTCCCACAACGCCGATTACAGCAGTTTTATCCGTTATTTTTGAATAAAGTTCTTTTCCCATCTGGCTAAGCTTGTTAGCTTCATTGTTTGAACTCATTTTTAATATCTCCTTTTGTTTTAGACTATGTCAAAATCTCGCGTTGATTTTATACATCTTAATCAGCATCCAGATGCCTTATCCCTGTCAGTTGCACACTCGGCTCCTTCATTTAAAGCACCGGTCATATCGTAAGTCGGTACTATGGCTTTTATGGCATTCTTCACTATTTCAGGATGCTCGTCGACCACGCTTTCAAGGCTTTCAACCTTCTTAATCAATGTATCATAATCTATGTCGGAAAGCGTGCCCACAAATATTTTCTCATGAGCCGTCTTTTTCAAGCCCTCATCAGCCATCAGAACCTCTTCATACAGCTTTTCTCCAGGTCTTAGGCCTATGAATTTAATCTTTATGTCTTTGTCAGGCTCAAGTCCTGAGAGCTTTATAAGGTCTTTGGCTAAATCGAGTATCTTTACAGGCTGGCCCATGTCAAGCACAAATATCTCCCCTCCCTTTGCCATGGCTCCAGCTTGTATAACAAGCTGTACAGCCTCAGGTATCGTCATAAAGAATCGATTTATTTCAGGATGGGTGACCGTCACCGGCCCTCCGTTTTCAATCTGTTTTTTAAACAAAGGTATTACCGAGCCATTGCTTCCAAGCACATTTCCAAATCTTACCGCGACGAATTCAGTATCGCTCTTCTTATCAAAGGACTGTATGATCATCTCGCATATCCTCTTTGTAGCTCCCATAACGCTGGTCGGATTTACCGCCTTGTCGGTTGAAATCATCACAAACCTTTTAGCCTTATATTTATCTGCGCACTGAACGACATTGAGGGTCCCGAACACATTGTTCTTGATAGCCTCTCCGGGATTTTCCTCCATAAATGGTACATGCTTATGTGCGGCTGCATGGAATATCACATCAGGCTTATAAAGCTTGAAAGTTTTCTCAACCCTTGTCCTATCTCTTACCGAACCTATAACGACTTTTAGATTCAAATTAGGGTATTTGAATTTCAGTTCATTTTGCACATCATAAGCATTGTTTTCATATATATCGAGTATAATCAGTAAACTTGGATTAAATTTTGCGATCTGCCTGCAAAGCTCCGATCCTATTGACCCGCCGCCGCCTGTTACCAATACGACCTTTCCTGTAAGATAACCTGCGATGTTTTCTATATCGAGTTTAACAGGGTCCCTTCCTAAAAGGTCCTCTATATCGATATCCCTAAGCCTGCTTATCGGAGAGCCGCCGTCCAGCATCTCGCTTACGCTTGAAAGTATCTTTACTTTGCGTTTTACATCCTTGCATATATCAATTATTTCCCTTTTCTGATTTTGGGGTGCCGACGGCATCGCTATTATTATCTCATCCACCCTTTTTTGCTTTACGACCTTATATATGTCCTTCCTTTTCCCGATCACCTGTACCCCGTTTATGAACTTGCCCTGCTTAAACTGGCTGTCATCTATCAATCCGATCGGATAATAGCCCAGCTCCTTGTTTTTCTGCATTTCCTTTATTATCCTAGAGCCTGCCGAGCCTGCACCGACCACAAGCACATTTTTGAATGCGCTCTTTTGCTTACGGCTCCAAAAATATGCCATCCAGAATATCCTGTACGAAAACCTCACGCCTCCAACCGAAAGCATTATAAGCATCCAGGATATCACATATATGCTCCTTGGCATCTGCAGGTTAAAGCTAAGACCGTATACATAGCTTAAAATCGTTGCAGTCGTCGTAGCACCAACGATGGATAACAGTTCATTGATGCTCGCATATTGCCACAAGCTGTTATACAGCTTGAAGAAATAAAACACGACCAAAAATATAAGCGTTATTACAAGTGCCGTGCTGTAATACCTCTGCATGTCTCCCGGCGGTATTTTTGAATATCTGTCGTCCAATGAAAACCTGAGAAACAGTCCTATTAATATTGAAAGGTTTACAAGCATAGCATCCAATAAAACAAGTATAAGCACCCTGTATCTGCTTATCATTTTTTTTACCGCATCCAAATTATCACCTTATCCTTATTTCAATTGGTTAACCCCATACAGGTTTGCAATTAGCATTGCCATAGACTTCACTAGTTCATGGATAACTTTTTAATCTGAATCTCAAAATCAGTTATCCATATAGCATGGATTAAAAATTACTTATTTTATTTTATCAATAAAGAGTTAACATTTCAATATTCGCTGCTTCAGGAAACCTTGTATGCAAAAGATATCACTCGATTATGCTGTCCGCCCAAATTTTACATTGCTTTGTGATTTCATCATCAGGACTTATGCTGTATGCCTTATATATGCATTCCTTTGCCTTTTTTGTCTTCCCGGCGCTATAATAGGCTATGCCGAGGTTGCATAAATATCCTGTATCATATTCTTTTGCTTTGACAGCACGCTCAAGATTTTCAATCGCATTTTTTATATCTCCGAAACTTATATAGCAAAGTCCAAGTTCATTATAAATCTCTGAAAAGTCCTCGCCGCTTTCGATGAGTTCATTTAAAAGGCTCATTGCCTTTTTGTAATTTCCAAGTTTCCTATAAGCCAGTGCCGTAAAATATTTAGCTTCGCTCCAGTCATCATACTTTTTTACAAGAGGTATAAGCCTTCTAAGCCCTCCAAGTAAATTATCCTCTATGATACATTTCTTGCCATATTCAAACTCCATTATATCCTTTAATTCTTCAATTAGCTTTGATACTTCATCTTTGACGCTTTCATCTTCGTCTGAATCCATCACTCTTTCCCATTCGGATAGCGCCATCGAATATTTCTTTTCATTTAAATAATAGAATCCGAGATGGTATCCTGTAATGCCAAAATCGGGATAATCCTTCTCAAGTTTTAAGAACTCTGTAAATGAAAGGTTATAGTAGAGCTCATATTCCTCATCTTTTGCTTCTTTTTTATTGCTTTTTTTAAGCAACTCAGCCCTTGACGATGTCAACTGTTTCAGTGTCAGGGCAATATTATATCTTATATACTTGTGCATATCTGATATCTTATCCAGAGCGATTAAAAGTATCAAAGCGTCCCAGTATTTTTCTTCTTTAGCACGGTTTAGCGCTATTGTCATTATATAACTGTCTATATCAACTCCCGTGCTTTTCAATATTTTTATGTACTCGCTTTTATATTTGAAATCATTTGTACATCCCAGCACATACATCATGCTTATGACTATCTTGTCAAGCTTTATATGGTCAGCATAATCATTGCTTTTTATCCCCTGTACAAGATATTCGGATTTTAATGGCAAAGGGATACCCTTTGATATTTTCAAAGAATCATTTAAAGCCACGTTTTTGTTTAATTCTATGAAGGCAACATCATTAAGCCTTGTATTCAATTTTTGATAAAGCCTATCCCACAGCTCATTTCTTTTTTTTAAACTAGATTCCATATAATGCATCCCTCTATTTCTTTGGGTATATGACAACCTCATTTATTATATCATGTCTAAAGTAAATGTAGTATTAAAAAACAGCCTGCAAGCTGTTTTTTAATGCATATACATAAATCGTTTTATGCAAACTTCCTTCCATAAGTGCCGTGCTATTATTTTCTATAAGAAGTATGTACAATAAACTATATTTTTAATCATCTTTTATATAACGCTATCCATGCGGGCTGCGAAGTGCGGTAAAAGGCCGAAAAAAATTATTTTTTATTTTTTTTATAGTGATTGCATTCCTATAGTATATAAATTATAATATTATTGTTTTTAAGATAATAAGTAAGCTTAAAGTCGCTCTGCAAAAGCCTAAAACTTATGCATTGGAGTTTTAGGCTTTTTATCTGAAACCATTGGGGGACAATTTGCAATATCTGTAATTTTCACTGTCATATTGTCCCCAAACAATTATCGGAAGAAGGTGTTGATCAAAGTGTATAAACTCGACCAGACTCAAACTCCTTTGTTTGATGCATTGATGGAGTATGTAAATCGAAAAACAATTCCTTTCCATGTTCCCGGGCATAAAAAAGGAGAAGGAATGGATAACAAATTCAAAGACTTCGTAGGCACCAATGTTTTGTCCATTGACGTTACTGTATTTAAACTGGTTGATAGCCTTCACCATCCTACAGGGGCAATAAAAAAGGCTGAAGAGCTTGCAGCAGACGCTTACGGCTCGGATAGGGCGTTTTTTTCAGTGCAGGGCACAACTGGAGCTATCCAGGCCATGATATTGAGTGTTGTCTCTCAGGGCGACAAGATAATAATACCGAGAAATGTGCATAAATCGGTTACCGCAGGTTGTATATTAAGCGGTGCCATACCGGTTTACATGCAGCCTGAAATAGATGATACGATCGGTGTAGCATTGGGTGTAACACCTGAAACCGTGGAAGCGACATTGAAGAAAAATCCGGACGCTAAAGCCGTATTGATTATAAATCCGACATATTATGGTGTGGCTGAAGATATCAAAAAGATTGCTAAAATAGTTCATTCCTATGATATCCCGCTTATAGTCGATGAAGCGCATGGGCCGCATCTCGGCTTTAATGACAGGCTGCCCACTCCTTCTATATCGGTAGGTGCGGATATGTCAGCCCAAAGCACTCATAAAATAATAGGCTCTCTGACCCAAAGTTCCCTACTGCATGTAAAGGGCAACAGGGTGGATGCGGACAAAGTGCAGCAGACGATGAATCTGCTTCAAACCACGAGCCCATCATATATATTGATGGCTTCCTTAGACGTCGCACGCATGCAAATCGCTACAAAAGGAAAGGAACTTCTGGATAAAGCGATTGATCTTGCTCAATATGCACGCAGCGAAATAAACAAAATTTCCGGCTTGTACTGCTTTGGAGAAGAAGTGCTAAGTAAAAAAGGAGCTTATGCATTGGATCCCACAAAGATGACGATATGCTGCAGGGATCTTGGAATAACAGGCTATGAGCTCGACCAGACATTAGCTGATAAATATCATATACAAGTTGAGCTGTCTGATCTTTACAATGTGCTTGCAGTCGGTTCCTTTGGGGACAGCAAGGAAAAAATGGATGCCTTGATAAATGCGCTCAGGGAAATAAGTTCAGAGCATTATAATGCTTCAATAAAGCCAAGCCCTGTGCTTGAAATACCCGAAATACCTGAACAGGTCCTATCTCCAAGGGAAGCATTCAACAGCTCAAAAGTGCCGGTGGCCTTGGAAAACAGCATAGGACAGGTAAGCGGCGAGATTCTGCTCGCATATCCTCCGGGAATACCTGTGCTCTGCCCAGGAGAGCGGATAACCTCTGAAATCGTAAATTATGTAGAGGAAATGAAAAACGCGGGACTCTATGTCCAGGGGACCGATGATCCTGACGTCAACTATATCAAAGTATTGAGAAATACGGATGCTTTATCCTTAAACATTACGGCATAATTGAAAAATAGATATAAACAAATCCGCAGCTTGAATGAAAGCTGCGGATTTGTTTATACTCCTCTTATCATTTTAAAGCTGGTTTCAATATTTTTCGTTTCGATTTTTGAAAGGTATCGGCTGTACCTTTCATTCGAATAGCCAAGAAACTCACTGTAATATTTCAACACATTTATAAAAAATCCAAGCTTTGCCTGGAGCTGGTTCAAATCATTTTTGAACATCGCATCAGTAAAATATCTCATGCTTTTCTTTTTCTTAGCCGCAAGTCTCCTTAAATCACTATAGTACCTGAAAGAAGTATTTATGAACTTGACTCTTTCAAAACTCATAAGCAATGATTTTTTATAAAGAGGCAATATATCATTAAGGACATCATAACAATACAATGTATCTTGTGAATCATAACCCTTTATCTTATCCATCATGCATTTAAGCACATCGTTGGATTCTTTCCTCATCTTTAAAAAGCCGTCAAATACTTCAGATACAGCCCTGACCCCTTCATCATTTTGCGAAGACAGATACTTTAGTGCCGACTTTGCAGCACTGAAATTTTGCTCTTCACTTTTAAGCTGGGCATCGTTTTTTATAATCGCATTTATATCGATCATGCGGGTATCAAAGAAAATACAATAATAATAAAAAAGCTTCATAAGATCCATGAGCAATGTTTTGTCCTTTATCAAGTTTCCATTGCCATCCACTATTATCCTTCCGCTTATGTCCTTGCTTTTAGCCCAGAGCATTTTCCTGCTGTATATTATTTCATGGTAAGTATTTTCTTTATAAGCCACCGGCTTTGAAGCTTCAGCCATCTCTCCCTTTTCAATAAATGATTCTGTTGCAGTTTTCAAACTGTCGGGTACTTTGCCGTATATGGACATATATTTTCTCCCTCATTTCATCCATTTCATCATCTGCAATTTAAAAAGTCTTGATCTTCTGGAGGACTCATTTAAAAATCTAAAGAGTATGCCGCGGTAAATCATAACAAACATAAAAAGAATCAAGCTCAATGCAAGCTTTAATATGCTTATTGCATTAAAGTTAAAGATAAACGTCAAATTACCACTTGATAGATAATACAGCAATGCTCCGAATATCACATTAGGTATCATCCATTCAGGAAAATTTTCCTTGATAAACTGAAATGAATCCCCAAAAAGCTGTATTTCGGAATGGTATGTCTGGTATATCAATTCAGGAAGCGGATTTAAAAGCACCCATATGCATACATACACTATAGAATTTATAATCCCTCCATATGGCAATGTTCCCAGTATCTTTGCGATCACCAGATCATATACCATAAGCACCAGCCACAAATAAAAGTTCACATTGATGACTCTTACAAAATAAGGCTTGAAACTGTATTTGAAATCTTCTATCGACACTGTATTGCCGTTTATCATGTTTTCAACCAAGTACAGCCATGAACCGGCGCATGCCGATACAGCCAGCGCATATATGATTCCTCCTATTATAGCTATCCTGCCTACACTGGCGGAAGCAATATAAAGCAGCAGAAAATATACTATCAGGTAAAATAGCGCCTGCCAATTTTTCGTCAATGCTTTAAATGATCTTATAGCCGTATTTATATAATACCGAATCATAAGTTTTACCATTACCATGTATACCCCCTAGTTTAAGTCATCCCTTCAATTATTATAACGTATCAGCAGAAAATTTTTCTACAACCGAAAAATTTTCTTACCTGTAACAATCAAAGCTTAAAAGAGATTCATCGATCTTTCTTGCGTTTGTCGTACATCAATGATATTAAGATAAATTTGGGGATGACTCCCAATCTCAATATCCTGGCAGGTTCCCTAACTGCCCTGTATAGCCATTCCATCCCACAGTTTATCATCCATTTAGGGGCTCTTTTTACTTTTCCCGCTAAAACATCAAAGCTTCCCCCGACACCCATAAATATGCTGCAGTTCAATTTGTCCATATGGCGGGCTATAAAAAGCTCCTGCTTCGGGCATCCCATAGCTGCAAACAATATCCCTGCATTGCTTTTATTTATATCGTCTATTATATCATCACAGTCATCGATATCAAAATAACCATTGTGGCATCCGACTATATCTGCATCATACTTTTTCCTGCAAACATCCACGGCTCTCTTTAGGATGCTCTCTTTTGCCCCAAGCATATATATTGGGGCCCTGCTTTTTCTTGAATATGAAAGCAAACTGCACATTATATCGATGCCTGCAATCCTTTCTTCAAAATGCTGTCTTGCTATTTTCCCTGATATTATCACGCCTATTCCATCAGGAATTATATCCGACTTGATGCACAACGATTTTACCTCGGAATCATTAAGTGCCGTATAAAGCACCTCAGGATTTCCCGATACCACAACTGTTTTTATGCCTTCTTCATATTTTTTAATCAGTTTGGTCACATATGCTTTAAAGCTCGTATCGACTATTTCAAAGCCAAGCAGTTCAGCCATTCTTATCACCTGAAAGTATTTCCATATAGGAATTATAATATCTTTCCCTGAATTTATCCAATGTATAGCCCTTATGCACGGTTTCATACAGCTTCTGCCCCATCGCTTCCAGCATATCGCGGCCTTCATATGCCTGTTTCATCTTCATATATATATCAAAATCCGAATGTGGGTCTACTATGAAGCCGGACGAATCATCCAGCACATCTTTTATGTCTCCCACCTCAGAGCATATGGCAGTTTTTTTGACAAGAGCTCCCTCAAGTATTACAAGAGGAAAAGTTTCATTGAAAGAAGTAAGCACATTTATATCGCCTGCATTTATATAATCTATTGGATTTTTTTGATAACCTGCGAAATATACATGCTTTCCTATGCCGAGCTTTTCAACCCTTTGCCTCAGCTTGCGCTCCATATCGCCCGAACCTATGATAAGGAGTGCCACATCCTTGTGCTCATCTATAAGCATCTTTGAAGCGTTTAAAAATCCAATATGGTTTTTGACCGGATGGAGCCTGGCAACCATTGTATACACAAATGCATGCTCATCTATCCCATATTTTTCCCTTATCTGCTTTCTGCTCTGCAATATATTTATGTGAGTATCCACTCCGTTGTTTACCACGAATTTGCGTCCCTTAAAACCCTTTTCATCAAGGAGTTCTTTTATTTTGCGCGATACGCATATAAAATTATCAAATTTTTTAAGTGAAAGCTTATTTAAAGGTGTAAACAATAAATATTTTAAGACGCTGTTTTCAAAATCATACCTGTAATCGCTGTGCACTGTCGTCACGCAGGGTATATTCATCTTTTTCTTCAAAAAATTATATAAAAAATTTGCTCTCGCCCCGTGAAAATTTACAATATCTATATCATTTTCCGCTGCGAAGCGGTTTATGGCCTTTACTATACTCAGATCGCCCCTGAAAGATTGACTGAAAATGACAACATCTATGCCATCGTCCTTGGCTTTGTCATACAGTGAGCCCTTGTTTATGCATCCTATTATATTGTGAAAGTCCACACCATTGTTCGTGCAGAGATTTAAAAGGTGGCTTCTGGCACCGCCACTGTCTTCCCCTGAAATAATATGCAGTACTTTTATGATAGATCA
>CALCDS010000231.1 GCA_937900065.1 uncultured Clostridiaceae bacterium
TCCAAAAGGCCCCTTTGCGCTCTAAACCCCAGCTCCTTTTGTGCAAGAGTTGTGTCCGCATAGCACTTAGCTATATCGCCGGGACGCCTTTTTACTATTTCATATGGTATCTCACGTCCCGTGACCTTCCTGAACGCTTCGACCACTTCAAGGACGCTGTATCCTCTTCCCGTGCCAAGGTTGTAAGTCACAAGGCCAGGTTTAGTTTTTAATTTTTCCAATGCCTTTATGTGTCCTATTGCAAGGTCTACTACATGAACATAATCCCTTACTCCTGTACCGTCAACAGTATCATAGTCATTTCCATATATCTTCAGCTTTTTTAATTTACCGACTGCGACCTGGGTTATATACGGCACCAGATTGTTTGGTATACCGTTTGGATCCTCTCCTATAAGGCCGCTTTGATGAGCGCCTATCGGATTAAAATACCTTAGTATTGCTATGTTAAGGCTGTTATCGGCATTATATATGTCCCTTAGTATCTCCTCTATCATAAGCTTGGTGCGTCCATACGGATTGGTCGCACTTAGCGGAAAATCCTCTGTTATGGGAACGGTTTTGGGGTTTCCATACACTGTGGCAGATGAGCTGAATACTAAATTTTTGACATTGAATTTCCGCATGGCTTCGCAAAGGTTCAATGTCGCTATTATATTATTGGTATAATATTCAAGCGGCTTTGAAACCGATTCTCCGACAGCCTTTAATCCTGCGAAATGTATTATGGAATCTATATCGTTCTCCATGAAAACCTTTTCTAGAATTTGCTTATTTAATAAATCCCCTTTATAAAACTTTATTTCCTTTCCTGTTATCTTCTCGACCCGCTTTAGCGACTCCTCGCTGCTGTTTACAAGATTGTCTATTACGACAACTCCATAACCCGACTGCAGAAGTTCTACACAAGCATGGCTTCCAATATAACCTGCTCCACCTGTTACCAGTATTGACATAGTATTTCAGCCTCCCATTTTTAATATTTTAAATTTAGGCTACTAGGTTATATTAAAGTATAGTGTTGATTTTCGAGCAATCCAAGTGAGCGATGTGAGCACTTTCGCTAAGTTCTTGGCGAGATTGCCGAAGCGAATCCTAGAACTTTTGCGTGTTTGAACGAAGTGAGTTTGCAAAAGTTCTTGATAAGCAAGGCAATGAGCCTTAGAACTTAAAAAGTGCGAACTGGCGAACGGGATGCTCAAAATCAACATTATAGTGCAGAGGACATCTGCCACCTTCCTATACTTTAAAATAACTTTAACATAACCTAAACAAAAAGTGCGAACGTGAAAGCGAGGATGCTCAAAATCAACATTATAGCGCAGAGGACATCTGCCTCCTTGCTATACTTTAACAGAGCTTAATTTTAAAATGCGCTCATTACAGTGCATATTTTAAAATTACAGCTATGGCTAACGTCATAACCATGGATGCATTTATGACCACTGAGTTTTTAACAGCCAGTATAAATGTATCCTTCTTGCTCTGCTTCTCATAAAAAAGCTTGATATTTCTATTTACAAAAATAAAAGTAAAAAGCACAAGAACAGAAACAATAGGCGCCACCTTTAAGATCAATGATATTATTAGAGAGCCATAGCCTATATAATATAATATTCTAAATACCTTTAATGCATTTTCCCTTCCAATATATATGGGAAGAGTGTACCTCTTATTCTCGATATCATCGTCCATGTCGCATATGTTATTTGCAAACATTATATTTGCTATTCCGGCAGCCGGAGGAATAGATATCAAAATTATATATAAGATTTCAGGCACATTCATTTTTAAATCCAAAAAACCGGATTGCATGCTTATATTTAAAAGGTTGCGGTCAAAAACATGTATGTATATAGCTATGAATGTGATCATTATCCCCATAAAGCTGCCTGATAATATCTCGCCAAACGGTGTGTGGGATATGGGTACAGGACCGAATGAATAAAGTATCCCAATGGAAAATGAAATAACTCCAAGTATCAATATTGTATAATTGGTTTCAAAAAATAAAAGCAGTCCGAAAATCACTGCCAAACCCAGCAGTATGTAAATCACGGCCTTGACTGATGATTCTTTAAGATCATATCTCACAATGCCGTTATAATATCCGTAACCAAAACCGCGTTTTTTGTTTGCCCTCTTAAAATCCATATAATTGTTTATGGCCGTGGTGGCCATATCTATACAAATAAGCGATGCAAACATGAGCAGAAAATTTTCTGCTTTGAACGTCCCGAACCTGTACGCCGCATAAAATGTCCCAAGCAAAAATGGGAATACGCTTGCCACCTTGGTTTGTATTTCCACCAGTTTTAAAAATCCTTCAGTGGGCATTTACACCGTCCCCTTTAGAGCCAATTTTTCATAGTGCTTGTATAAAGAGTGGAATTTTCCACTGTAATCCTTTTCCCACGGCTTTCTCTTGCCGCAAAAATGAAGGATTGCGGTATTGTTTATCACATAATCCATGTCACAGGCTCCATTGCTCATTATCTTGTAATATGTATAATACCTTGCATCATAATTATACAGCCTTTCATCTATGCTTTTTATCTTTTTTGAATACAGTGCATTCAATATATCCTGGTCAGGCATGATGAGCTTAAGCCTGTTCTTCTCAACGAAATCATATATTGACTGTTCATCGATTGTTTGTCTCTGAAGTTCAAGGTTCATCAAAAGCACCCCGGAATTGTAGTAGGCATCGATATCATACGGGCTCCATCTTATCCTGTTGATTTCCCTGACAGATATTTTATTATGGCATGCGGCAGCATATAGATAACCTTTAATATCAATATTATAAAGCTTATTTATTGGATTTATAACTAAAATGTCGGGATCCAGATAAAGTATGCGCTCAAGTTCATCCGGCAAAAATTTAAAGGCCAACAAGCGGTAATACATCTCTTTGGTATAATGGCGAAGGATCGGCGCATTCTTAAAATAGCTGTCATCGACACTCACTATTTTTAAATCGCTCTTATTCATTTTTATGTATGAATCCAGGTTTTCAAGCTCCTCATCATTGATGTTTGAATACATAAGATATATTGAAAAACTCTCATCCGGATTATTTAAAAAAAGTGATTTAAGCATTACTTTCAAAGGTTTAATGTACTTTGAATTCAAAGTAACAAGTATGTCCATGCAAATAATCTCTCCTTTGGTTTAAAACGGTTTACAGTCTGAATATATTCTAACAAAAGGATTCTTTTTTTTCTACTAAAGGTTACAACTTTTTTGAAATATAAAGATAAGGGTATTGCACAATGAGTAAGCAGTTCATTGTGCAATACCCTTATCTTTATCGTACAAATCGCTATATTGGTCTTGTGGATTGCCCTGCGACAAGTTTTCCGTGAAATATTTTATGCTGTGCAGACGCTTTTTTGAGTATCACATCAAAGAGTATCTTTATAGTCTCCTCAGCCATATCCTCCACAGGCTGCTTTATGGTGGTTATCGAAGGATTGTAATAGTGCGCAATATCCAGCCCGTCAAATCCTGCAACCGAATAATCCCAAGGTACGCTTTTGCCAAAGTCAAAGATAGCCTTGCACGAACCTATTGCAAGCGCATCGCATATTGCAAATATTGCCGTGAAATCCTCTCCTGATTTTAGAAGCTCCTTTGTAACAGCATATCCGTTCTGTATTGAATAGCTTTCGATTTCATCTTTCATAAACCTTATCAGATTCTTATCGGGCAATATGCCGTTATCCGAAAGCGCCTTTAAATATCCGTTGAGCCTCAGCTTGCCTATGCTCTCATCATACATGGGCGCCGTAATGATTGCGATTTTTCTATGGCCCAGTTTGCACAAGTAGTCTGTCATCTTATAGCTCTCTTTAAAATCATCCACTGAGACCGATGAGCAGATATCTTTATCAGGTTTTTGCGTGGTTCCTATAGTGCTCAATACAAATGGAACGCTTATCTGGCTCAATTCCTCATTTGAGTGGGAGAAATTGCCTCCCAAAAAAACAATGCCTTTTAATTTCTTTTCCTTTATAAGTTCAATTGCAACTTCTATTTCATTTTGTTTATCATGCACTGTCTGTAAAATAAACGAATATTTGTTCCTCTTTATTTCCCTCTCAAATGTTTTGATCATTCCATTGAAAAATGGATTCGTTATACCCTTTATAAGCACTGCTATAACATCGGAATCAGTCCTCTTTAAATTGCGGGCGCTATTGTTTGGAATATAGTTGTTTTCCCTTATGACCTTCATTATCATTGCTTTGGTTTCTTCATTTATATCAGGATGATTATTTATCGCCCTGGATACGGTGCTTACGCCAACACCACATAACTTTGCAATATCTTTGATTGTGATTGCTTCCATAATCATCATCCTTTTCATCTTTTCACGCTATGCCTTTTGAACTTGTTCATCTTTGATACAATATCGTAAGCTTTCGTATCTTCTCTATCAAATCATCGGTCAGTTCACCCTCAAGCAACCTCCACTTCCAGTTGCTGCCCACGGTCGAGGGTTTATTTATCCTCGCTTCGTTTCCTAATCCCAAATAATCCTGCAAAGGTATGATCGCTAAATTTGCAACACTTGAAAAAGCCAGACGTATGAATTTCCAATTTATATCTTTTTCTTGACTAGAATCAATGCCAAGATAATCCCTTACAAATTCTTTATGATCATCATCGAGGTTATCATACCACCCTATTATGGTTTCATTATCATGTGTGCCTGTATAGACGACACAGTTTTTATCATAATTATGGGGAAGATAGTCTGCATTCTCTCTGGGATCAAATGCAAACTGCAATACCTTCATGCCCGGAAAACCTGTTTTCTTAACAAGTCTTGAAACGCTGTCCGTTAAAAAACCAAGGTCCTCGGCAATTATATCAAGCTTTCCAAGCCTCTTGCCTAGTTCCTCGAAAATATCATATCCGGGTCCCTTTTCCCAGGTGCCGTTTTCTGCCGTAGGTGCGCCGTATGGTATTGAATAGTACCTGTCAAAACCCCTGAAATGGTCGACACGCACAACATCGTATAATTTGAAGCAATAAGCGATCCTTTTAATCCACCATTCATAGGAAGTCTTTTTATGATAATCCCAATCATACAACGGACTTCCCCATAGCTGTCCGGTCGGGGAGAATGAATCCGGAGGACATCCTGCTACAGCGACCGGTTTTTCGTTTTCATCAAATTGAAACAGCTCCGGATGTGTCCATGCATCAGAGCTGTCATATGCAACATATATCGGTATATCACCGATAATCTTAATGCCGTTTCTATTAGCATAAAGCTTTAATTTGGACCACTGCTCGTCAAATTTAAACTGTATGAATTTAAAAAAATCGATTTCATGTTCATATTCACTCTTGAATTTTTCTATTGTTGTTTCTTTTCTCAATCTAAAGTCCCTATCCCATTCGCTCCAGCTCCTGCTTGCAAAATAATTTTTGACAGACATGTAAAGAGCATAATCATCGAGCCAGTATGCATTGGATTCAATGAACTTTTTAAAATCACCGCTGTTTTTGATTTCCGGATAGGTTCTTTCATATGCAGTCCTTAATACCTTGAACCTTGATAAATATATCTTTTCATAATCTATATATCGGTCATTTCGGCCAAAATCATAAGCCTCACACTCCTCTTTAGTCAGTGAGCCTTCATAGGCCAATGTTTCTAAATCTATGAAATACGGGTTTCCCGCAAATGTGGAGAAGGACTGATACGGGGAATCGCCATATCCTGTAGGGCCTAAGGGCAGTATCTGCCAATACTTTTGATTGGCTGCACCAAGCATGTCTATGAACTGATATGCATATTTTGAGAATGCCCCTATTCCATATTTTGAAGGCAAACTTGCAATCGGAAGCAGTATCCCGCTCTCTCTCATCTTTCCACTCCCTTAAAGTTGTTAGTATTTAGACAGGCTCTATCCTTTAACCGCTCCTGATACAGCCCCTTTGATTATATATTTTTGGCATGTAAAATAAAATACTATTATAGGTATGATCGCCAAGACCAGCACTGCCATCATGGCTCCCATATCTATCGAGCCATATCCTCCCCTTAGGTATTGTATGGCTATAGGGATTGTCTTATATTCATTCCCTATGAGAAGGTACGGCAGAAGATAGTCATTCCATATCCACATTGTATTTAAAATTGCGGCAGTTATGCTTACAGGCTTTAAGATTGGAAATACCACCAAAAAGAAAGTCTGTATTGGGCTGCATCCATCTATAAATGCCGCTTCCTCTATATCAAGCGGTATGGATTTTACGAAACCTGAAAATAAAAATACCGAGAATCCCGCAAATCCCAGGTAGATAACTATAATTCCGATTGGATTGTCCAGGTGCAGAGAATTGGCCAATTTAGTCATTGTAAACATAACCATCTGAAACGGCACTATCATGGAAAACACAAATAAATAATATAAGATTTTGGTAAAAACGGTTTTGACCCTTGTTATATACCATGCGGTCATGGAAGTAAACAATACAATAGCTGCCACCGAAAATACCGTGATAAAAAGGGACCAGCCAAATGCCTGCACAAAGCCCGTCTTCTTTAGACCGTTCATATAATTCTCCAGTCCGACGAATGTTTTGCTGTTTGGGAATACGAACGGCGTATCGCTGATGAAAAACTTGCCTTTAAAGGAATTCATCAAAACTGTCAGTATTGGTATTAAAAATACGATCGCCAATATCAAAAGCACAATAAAAATCAGGTTATCTCTAAATTTTGAAGTTCCCATCAATTCTCAACCTCCTTGCTTCTCGTGAAAACAAGCTGCGCAAATGCAATTGCCGCTACAAGAATGAAGAATACCACTGCCTTTGCCTGACCGACGCCTTCCCAGCCAACCTTTCCGTAAAATGTGTTGTATATATCAAGCGCAAGCATCGCCGTCTTTCTAGAAGGTGCGCCGGCGGTCAATGCAAGGTTTTGGTCAAACAATTTAAATGAATTCGATATCGTCAAAAACAGGCATATCGTAATAGATGGCATGACAAGCGGTATTATAACGTTTCTGAGCACTTGAAATGAATTGGCCCCATCGATTTTTGCAGCCTCGATCAAATCCGTTGGCACATTCTGAATTCCTGCGATATAAATAATCATCATATACCCTATAAGCTGCCAGTTCATCAATACTACCAGGCCCCAGAAACCGTATTTGGGGTCGTATGTCAAGGTTACTCCATATTTATACAATACGCCGTTTATGAGCAGCAGCCATATATAGCCCAATACAATACCGCCTATCAGATTCGGCATAAAGAATATTGTCCTGAATGCGTTGGAGCCTTTTTTACCCCTCGTCAGAACAAACGCCAACATGAAACCGAATAGATTTATCGTTATTACAGAAACCGCTGCAAACCTGGCTGTAAACCAAAGCGCATTTAAAAACTCCTTATTTTGAAATGCATCGATGTAATTTCTCAATCCCACCCACTCTGCATCCAGCACGGTTGTAAAACGGGTAAAGGACAAATACAATCCTGCGATGAAAGGTATTAAAAATGCTATCAAGAATGCTGATAACGTAGGAAGCACAAAAATAACGAAATACTTTTTTAATCTCTTTTCCACATTATCTTCTCCCAACTTTAATTTTAG
>CALCDS010000232.1 GCA_937900065.1 uncultured Clostridiaceae bacterium
AAAATCAACATTATAATGCATCAGTAAAAAAAATTTTATCTTCAAGTTAGAGCTGTGCAAAAGGTATTCCACACGAAAATGATGCGGTGCCCGCCAGAGGTAAAGAACATCTGCCGCCTCATTATACTTTAACACAGCCTTATTTTTAGGATGCTTTTGATTTATTATACACTGCCACAAGAAATAAAGGCCCGAACTGCGGGCCTTTATTTCTTGCTCCTTAATTCTATTATAACTTTCCTATAAGGTTCTTCACCCTCGCTATGAGTAATAACATATGGATTATCCTGTAATGCCGAGTGTATTATCCTTCTCTCATATGGATTCATCGGCTCAAGTACTACACTTCTGTTTTGTATCCTCACTTTGGACGCAAGCCTGTTTGCCAATCTTTTCAGTGTTTCTTCCCTCTTATGCCTGTAATCTTCGGTATCAAGCAATATTCTCTTATATTCATGCCCTGTATTTCCCTTGTTTACCACAAGGCTTATAAGGTATTGAAGCGAATCAAGCGTTTCTCCCCTATGGCCTATCAGTATGCCCATATTGGGACCTACCAGATTTATATTCAAACTTTCTTCAGTGTCTTTCACATGTATTTCAGCTTTTATGTCCATTGCATTTAATACATTTCTTAAAAAGGTTTTCGCCGTATAAGCATAATCATTCTTTACAGTTACCCTTACCTTTGCAAGCTTTGTACCTAATATTCCGAATAACCCCTTATTTCCTTCTTCCAATACTTCAACGTCAACTTTATCCCTTGTGACATTCAAATCATTCAAGGCACTCTTTGTCGCCTCTTCCACATTCTTTCCCGTTTTTTCAATTGTCCTATTCACAGGAATAATCCACCTCCTTCCTGAAAGTTATCAGCTATAGAAAACAATATTGATCAATATTGCCTATGGTCCTTATCAATGATTTCTACAAATTCTGTCTGTGACTGCTTATTTACTTTCAGCAGCCTCTTTACTCATAAGGATCTTGTTTAAAATATACTGTATAACCAATTGGAGTATGTTGTTTACAACCCAATATATTACAAG
This sequence comes from uncultured Clostridiaceae bacterium, assembly GCA_937900065.1. Taxonomy (GTDB): domain Bacteria; phylum Bacillota; class Clostridia; order Clostridiales; family Oxobacteraceae; genus CALCDS01. The sequence continues at coordinate 1,050 of CALCDS010000232.1, forward strand.
CCCAACAGGCATGGTCCAGCTCATCCACCCGAAAACCACAGCCATTATTATATTTGTACTGTTCGAAGAAGCCGGGCCTGCATCCTTATTCTTAGGTGTCAAAATCCAAGTAGATATAAATGTCGTCAATCCTGATACCACGGCAAACAATATGCCTGCTATACCATTCTCTTTAAGCACACTCATAAGCTTCATGTCCAAAAACGTAGCATTTCCAAACGGATATGCCCTGAACACATTGAAAACGGCAATCAAAATCGGCAGCTGTATAAGCAAAGGAAGACATCCTGAAAGAGGATTGAAACCCTCGCTTTTATAGAGTTCCATCTGCGCTTCCTGCAACTTCTTGGGATCATTTTTGTACTTATTCTGTAATTCTTTTAATTTGGGCTGAATCTTTTGAGTCTTAACCATTGACTTTGTCTGTGAGATATTGAAAGGTAAAAGCACAATTTTGAAAACCAGCGTGAATAAAATTATATCCAGACCATAGTCAGGCACCATACCGTTTATCCAATTAAATAGCTGTGTTAACGCGTTTGTTATCGATTGCAAATCATAAACCTCCTCTTATGGTACCGGGTCATACCCACCCGGATTAAATGGATGGCATCTTAAGATTCTTTTTACTGCAAGATAGCTTCCCTTTACAACTCCATACTTATCGATAGCTTCTTTTGCATACTGTGAGCAGGTTGGATAAAACCTGCAGCATGACGGTTTTAAAGGTGAGATAAATTTTTGATAAAAATTTATAACATATATAAATACATACTTCAAGGTATCACCTTTCATTACAAAGGCTTCTTTAAATTATGCCGTATACTTCATGCAATTTAAAGTAATGGCTCTGTTTAAGAAATTGTGTTGACTTTTGATCATCCTCGCTTATCTGTTCGCACTTGGATTGCTCAAAATCAAT
>CALCDS010000233.1 GCA_937900065.1 uncultured Clostridiaceae bacterium
TGCTCAAAAAATCAACATCATAATGCATCAGCGGTACCCGCCACCCCAATTAGGGAACATCTACCGCCTCGCTATACTTTAGCATAAACCTTATTTCAAGTCCAGAAGCTGTTTTAGTTCATGCAGGCTTTGCACCGCCGCTTCTGCCGGTCTTACTTCGATTATAAAGGATACATCATCTTTGTCCACCAAGGACATGTAATATGGCACATCGACTTTTCCAGTGCCTATTATCCTGTGATCTTTGCCACCCGCTACATCGTGCACATGCATGTTTCTTACAAATTTCAGGTTCTTCATCATAAAATCCATCTGAATTTTATTTATATATGCATGGCCTATATCCCAGGTAAGGAAAAGTCCGCCTCCTAAAAAGTGCTGGAAGGCTTTATCCTTGGTTTCACTGAAATATCCTGCATTCTCCGCACACAATATTATCCTTGCATCATTATAATCGATAAGCTCTTTTATTGAATCTTTTAATATGCCGACATATTCAGATCTGTAATAGTCCTCAAGCCTTAGGCTTTTATCAACCATTGTAAATTCCACGCTTGCTCCGGCATGGAATGTAAACCTCTTTCCGCCAAGCCCATATGCAAAATCAATGCAATCCTTTAATATATCAATGCTCGATCGGCATAATTTTTTTTGATAAGTGCACAGGTTTATATCCTCGGGAGCATGGAACGTAAGCCAGAAATCATTTTGCTCAAGCATGGCTTTTATATCCTTGATATCATCCATGCTGTATCTTTCAGGAAAAAACTCCGGAACATTCAAATTTATTTCAGCAGCATTAAAGCCTTTCTCAACCGCAAACTCTATCACGTCCTTTATCGAGTCAAAACCGCAGGTTGCGGAAAATCCTATCCTCAATCCCCTCACCCCTAAAACATTATAAATTTTGTATTCTCTATCCCGTCCATATTATTTATGCCGTTTAGCACATCTTCAGGCACCAAATCATCCACAGTTATCGCCATGAGAGCAGCCTCACCCTTGCGATTCCTGCTCACCCTCATGGTGGCGATATTTATATCGGCATTCCCAAGCATGGTGCCGATCCTTCCGACATACCCGGGTTTATCCTTGTTGTTCAAAAGAAGCAAATACTTTTCAGGTACGACATCTATCATATATCCTGATATCTCTGTAATCCTTATATCGTTTATTCCAAAAACCGTCCCGGCAAAGGTGCGAACCTGGTTTCCGGAATATACCTTGACCCTTATAAGGCTGGTGTAATTGCCGCATTCATTGGAAGTAGCCTCAACAACATCGATTCCAAAATCATGAGCCACATAATATGAATTGACATTGTTTATATTTCTGTCGGATACGCTGCTTAAAAGCCCCCTTAAATATGAATGGGTCAGTATCCTGACATTGTATTTTGCCACCTCTCCGCTGTATATTATTTCTATTTTATTAACGCTCGTCTTGTTTATCTGGTAATATAACTTGCCCATTTTCTCGGAAAGCTCCATATAAGGCTTTAAGATGTTCAGCTCGCCTTTTTCAACAGTTGGAAGGTTTACCGCATTTTCAACGATCATGCCGTGAAGTGCCTCCATGACTTCCTTTGCAACAGATATTCCCACATTATCCTGGGCTTCATATGTGGATGCCCCAAGATGCGGAGTGATTATAAGGTTGTCGCTATCAAGAAGGGCATTATTATATTTTTGGGTCTCACCATCTTTAAGATCATATAATGGTTCGACCTCCAGTACATCTATCGCAGCGCCTCCTATGAGCTTTTCATCCAGAGCCTTCTTCAATGCCTTTTCATCTATTATACCGCCCCTTGCGCAATTTATTATCCTGGCCGTCTTCTTCATCCTCTTCAATTCATCATAACCTATCATTCCCAATGTTTCCGAAGTTTTAGGAGTGTGGATCGTTATAAAATCGCAGCGGGGCAAAAATTCATCGAGTGAGTTCACTCTCTCAACCCCAAGCTTTGTAAACCTCTCATCGGTCACATAAGGGTCATATGCTATCACTTTCATCTGAAAGCTTTTAAGCCGTGATGCCACTATTGAACCAATGCGTCCCAATCCAATGATCCCAACGGTTTTTTTATAGAGTTCCACGCCTTTTAGGCTGTTTCGTCTCCAATCCCCTCTTTTTATCCGGCAGTAAGCCTCAGGTATATTGCGCGCACAGCTTAGCATGAGTCCTATTGTATGCTCTGCGGCCGATACGCTGTTGGCATCAGGCGTGTTTACAACGATTATGCCCCTTTTCGTAGCTTCCTCTATATCTATATTGTCAACACCGTTGCCTGCCCTTCCGATTATCTTCAAATTGGGAGAATTGTCCAAAAGCTCAGCATTAACCTTTACAGTGCTTCGAACTATGAGGCCGTCATAGTTTGGCATCAATTTGCACAGCTCATCCATGGACAGACCGAGTTTAACATCCACATCAACATTTTTCTTTAAATATTCAATGCCTTTATCTGAAATACGCTCTGCAACAAGTATTCTCATTTTA